>CAZEMW010000394.1:0-4469 GCA_964513105.1 uncultured Fibrobacterota bacterium | reverse complement strand
GAAAGTGACCGGCGAGGCGTCACAAAGAGGCGTATCCGGTGAGATACGGCGATTTAGACTGTTTGTCTGACAAATCCACGTTTTACTTCGGCACGCTCAGCACAAGTTTTGGCGTATTATTTGTCAGACAAAGGATTTATCTGTTTGGTGGCTGAGCCTGGCCGAAGTCTGATCTTTGGTGACTGAGCGGGGCCGAAGTGAGCTTGCCGAAGTGAGCGAAGCCGAAATGCCGAGGTATCCGGCTATGCCGGCTTAGTAGAACTTATGCCCTATGGGTACAGTATCTTATGCCGCAATACATATAGAATATCTTCCGCCCGGAACGGCTTGGGACCACGAAGCCAGGTGCTTTCGCAGCCGGTCGAGGCGCTGAATGGGGTTTTCGGACAGGCACTACATTAGGAACGGCCATAGTGCAGTGGCGCCGGCAAACCTTCATATGGTGATCCCACCAAAGGGGACGCTGGAAGCGGAATCCGCCGTCGCCGGGATGTATTGGTGACGCTCCGCAGTTGTCCCGACACCGATACCCACGGTATTTTAAACTGTTTGTCCGGCATGTCTACTTTGGGCAAGCACCGGTTTTGCCGTATGATTATTCCAAAATTAAGAATGAAGGCTTTTGCTTGATCTTTGTTCTCGGAACTCTGATCCGGTTGCCGAGCCTGCCGAGAAGTACGGCGCTCTCGGCCTAAGGGAGGTACTTGCATGATAGAATGGTTCAAAGCTCTTCACCCGGTTATGCAAGCCTTTCTGGCTACGTGCTTTACCTGGCTTCTGACGGCTATGGGGGCGGCTCTCGTGTTTTTTTTCAAAAGAATCGAAAGAAACCTTCTCAACAGCATGCTCGGTTTTGCCGCCGGGGTAATGATTGCCGCCAGTTTCTGGTCGCTTCTGGCACCCGCAATTGCGCTGGCCGAAGCAGAATCCTCTTTTCCCGCCTGGATCCCCGCGCTGATCGGGTTTCTTTCCGGTGGTGCTTTCCTGTGGGCTCTGGACAAACTGCTTCCACACCTCCATATCGGCTATCCTCGGGAAGCAGCCGAAGGAATCGAGACGGGTTGGCGTCGAAGCGTTCTTCTGGTACTTGCAATAACTCTTCACAATATCCCGGAGGGACTCGCCGTTGGGGTTGCCTTTGGAGCGGTCGCCGCCGATATCCCCTCGGCTTCATTAGGAGCCGCCGTGGCCCTGGCAATGGGCATCGGCATTCAGAATTTTCCCGAAGGGACATCCGTTTCCGTTCCGCTTAGACGCGACGGAATGCCCCGGTTCAAGTGTTTCTGGTACGGGCAGTTGTCGGGTGTTGTAGAGCCGGTTGCCGGGGTTATCGGAGCGGCGGCGGTATTACTGATGCGTCCGATCCTGCCGTATGCACTCTCTTTTGCCGCCGGCGCCATGATCTACGTGGTCGTGGAAGAGATCATCCCCGAAGCTCAACTCGAGAAAAGCACCGATGTTGCCACTATCGGTGCAATGATGGGATTTGCCGTGATGATGACTCTGGATGTTGCTCTCGGGTAATTCAGGCGTAGACCGTTTTCTTGGGGGAGAACCCATTTGTCTTGCCTTGTTCAATGTTGAGCCGATTCTGTTGAATGAAGTGCGTCCGGTTTCATTGGGCTTCGCGCAGGCATAGTGCGAATCAGCGCTGCATCCCGACCGGCAACGTTCCAGTCTCCATACCGTATGACCCGGTTTCGACCATTCTGTTTGGCAAAATACAGGGCTCGATCGGCCAGGTCAATCGCGTCACGTGGTGATTCATCGGGTATGTCTTTGCAGGCAAGCCCCGCGCTGATGGTTATACGGGTTGAGGCGTGTTCCGGGTACCGTCCTCTATCCCGTGCAGTTGTATGTTGGCGGATCTCCAACGGGGATCGGATGTGGAAATCACGAGACTCAACTGCTTTCCGGGCTCGTTCAACCTTACGAGACGCCGACTGGAGTGAATCGTGGGGGAAAAGCGCACAGAATTCCTCGCCACCGTATCGGTAGATTCTGGATCCGAGAAATTTTGCGAGTCGTCGAGCTACATACCGTAGTACATGATCACCTTCAAGATGCCCAAAGGAGTCGTTGAAATCCTTGAAATGGTCGATATCCATTATGGCCACCACATATCTCCTTCCCAGGCTTTCCATGCGTTCGTCGAGTGACCGACGATTGTACACACCGGTAAGCTGATCGATATACGCCTTCTCCCAGTATATCCGGTATAGAACGTAGAGCGACATTGCGCATACGGCAAACACACAGAGGCTGAATGCGCCTGCAACAACATTCACCGGTCCTCCCATCACAACCCTGTTGAGTCCATACGTTATCGGGAGAAGCGAAAAAAGCGAAACGAGTGCGAAGTATCCTCGTTTGGGAATAAAGCAAACGTGAATTCCGATCGAAACCACGAGCGCAATGATGGTCGACACGGGGAGACGCCAAACTTCTTCTATGGACTCCGGCCGATAGAAAAGAATATCGTGAAGCGAAAGGTACTCTTTAATCGATGATCCGTACAATATTCCCGCTGGAAAGGCTGCTACTATGAGAAAACAGAGCAGGCCGCGTGGGCCGAAAAGCCTGTGTCGCGCCAAGGCAAAAACCAGGGCCGAGCAAAGCGGGTACAGGATGGATACGGTGTGCATGGTTTGGTCCGTCGAGGGTTCACGAAGAAAACCATAGAGAGCCGGATGCACCCACGAAAATGCTGTTGCATTGAGGACTGAGTAGAACCAGATTGAGCTTTGATTCTGTCGAATACCGAGGAAACCGGTCAGAAGAAGAAACAGCAGAACGAGTGCAAAGAGTGCGTAGGCATAGTGGCCCCAAATGGGTGCGAACCACTGTTCCACCATCGGTATCAAGAACACTGAGAGGCTGGTGACAAGAATCGCCACACTCAGCACCAGGCTTCTCTTTTCAGACAACAAGGGCTCCTTGAGTTCTTCCTGCATGGGGGCGGTCCTCGACGGAGAGATCACCATGGATGCAGGCAAACGAAATGTTTAAGCGCCTAAACAGAACCGTCTCGGGCTTGCCCGAGTGGTCGGAGTAAAACACTATTTCTCGAATCTCAGTATACCTTAGTATCATCTGCTCCGTCCAATCATTATCCTTCCTGCGGAAGCTATACCTTTTCGTAGATCAAATGTGCCCACCAAGACACATCGGAGTTGTTGCAGCAAACCTGATCCGGACTCTGTTCACGCTTACAGGAAAGGGCCGAATGGGTGGGTTCTTTCTTTATTTTCAGGGCGGATACTTCGGAGTCTGAGGGGGCTTTTGTCTAATGCTTAAACGGTTATTGTATTCCTCGGTTTTCTTTCTCCTGGCTACTTTCTCCGGCTCGCGCGCGTACCGTCCCGATCTGGTCGCCGTAAAGCTGGGTACGACGTGTCAGACTCCGTACAATATTTCCGCCGACGGGGAATACGATTCTACCGGGACGTATTCCCTCAGCGGACGTGGGCACGACCTGTATTACGGTTGGGATCGAGGGGCTTTTGCCTGTCTCCCGGTAACCGCCGATACGTTCACATTCACCGCTCGAATAAAGACGCCGCCGTCCGGTCTTTCCAACGGTAAGTACGGCATCTGCGTGCGAGGCGGCCTGGCGGGAAACGAACGAGCCATTCAGATCCGGTACGACTCCTATGCCGATAATCAGTGCTGGTCCTGGTTTTTCCGACGGTTTACCGGAAGTACAACTTCGGAGTGGTGTGAAGACGGTAGCCGAAATGGGTGCAATATCGAGGGACTCGAAAAGGATATCACCCGGATGGACGATATCCATCTCCGGATTCGAAAAGAGAACAAGTTCTATAAAATTTCTCTGAGCACCGACGGAACCAATTGGCGGGAGTTGGGAACGCAAGGGTCGTACGCCCGTATCGGCCAGGAAGACTGGGGACCTCTGGCTCAGGAGCAGAAATTCTATCTCATGAGTGATACGGTATACGTTGGCCTTATCCTTGCCGGCGGCAATCAGGGGAGAAAACTGGTTTCGATGGAGGTGGATCAGATAAATATCGATTTCCCCACGCTTCCTATTGAACCACCCAATGAAGACCCATGGCCTTCCAAGATCGCCGAATGGCAAACGGTGGCACCCAACGAACATCCTCGACTTTTCTTTAGAGAATCAGATATACCAGCCCTTCGCCAACGTGCCCAGACTCCGACCGGAGAGGCAATCCTTGCCGAGCTCAAGCGACAATTGGGAGGCGGGGAAGCAATGCCAACCCAGTACAACACCGATCCACCGAACAGTAACAAGGGCAACGTAGGTTGGCCGATCGGCACCTACACGCTCTGGCATGGAGCCGGTTTCGGGTTTCTGTATCAGCTTACCGGCGATACAAAGTATGCGGAATTGGGAAAACAATGTGTGCAGAAGGCGCTCGATGGACAGATCGATCGTGATCGTCGATATTGTTTCACCCAACCGGGCGGGCCTCTTCGTGCAGGAC
>CAZEMW010000393.1:0-4470 GCA_964513105.1 uncultured Fibrobacterota bacterium | reverse complement strand
CGACTATTATACTGAGAAAAAGGCACAGCAGTCCTATTTCTCATATCGTCTGTTTTCGGAAAAAGCGGGATTCAAATCTCCGAATTTTCTTAAACTTGTGATCGATGGGAAACGGAATCTTACCAAGGACAGTGTCTTTAAATTCTGCAAAGCCATGCGATTGAATAAGAAAGAGTGCGACTATTTCGAGAATCTTGTCTTTTTCAATCAGAGTAAGACCCTGGATGAGAAAAACGCCTATCTTGCGAACGTAATGAAACATCGCAGTCGCTGGGACCCTCGTCGAATCGAGCAGACCGAAATGTCGTACTACTCCGAGTGGTACCACCCGGTTGTTCGTGAGCTTGTTGCGGCTGTTGATTTTGGGGGCGACTATGGGAAGCTTGCACGTGCGCTGATCCCAAGTATCACGGCTCAGGAAGCCGAGCGATCGGTGAAACTTCTTTGCGATCTTGGTTTCATTGAGTCCGACAACAACGGAGGCTACCGCAAGAAAAGCGCATCGTTGACTACCGGATCCGTTGTGAAATCGATTGGAGTGGCAAATTACCATCGATTAATGATGACACTGGGGGAGCAGGCCATTGAGCGATTCGGCGTATCGGACCGGGATATCGAGTGTCTGACTGTAGGGGTAAGTGAGCAGACCTATCGAAACATGATGATACGTGCTCATGATTTTCTCATAGACATGCTGAAAATGGCCGGTGAAGACGCCAAAAACGAACGCATCGTACAGATGAACGTGCAGGTCTTCCCACTGTCAAAGCTGCTGAAGTGCAAGAATGGGGGAGACCGGACATGACACCACGACTGCGGCTTTTGTATCTGTTGTTTATGCTCGGGATCGGCCTCCTGGCGCGATGTACCTCACCGTCAGAGCCTGTCGCCGACGGAGGTACGCATACCGGCAATCCGGATATCTCGGCTGCCGCTTCGGTTGTGTTTCAACTGGCGTCGCTGGACACGGCATGGCATATCGACGGCTATCTTCCGCCCGAATACTTGAATCCAGAGAAGGCTGCGCCCGGTGCTCTCCACTCCGTACCCGGCACGGTCGGTGGGCTTGGTAAGAGGGCCGCCGATTCCGGTGACGTGTACATCTGGGTGGATACGATCGTACTTGCCGATACCTCGTACCGGTATGATACTCTCCTGGAGATCGATACCGTGCTGGATACTTCCTTTATTGTTTCGGATACGCTTGACACTCTGATAGGATCCGATTCCGTGAGGTATATCTCCGATTCACTCGCCCATGAGACGGTAGTGGCGATCGATACCGTCATTCTTACCGACACCATTTTCCATACTGATACCCTTCTGGTGACCGACACCATTTCAGTCGGCGAGGGCGCCGCCGCGCCGCCGGTACCGGGAGATGGTACCAACTTGACTATTGTAAACGGAAAAACCGGTTACGCAAATGAACCACGATACGATTCCACGGGATTCGAGCGGGGAGATACCACGTTTAAATACTACTTCCCGGGTTATGCACGTCAGGAGTATCTCTCCTCGCCCGCCGATGAAGTCGTGTATACAGGTACAAAAGGAGCGTATGCGCTGAGAAAGTCATATGTGAACGGGGATATGGCTGTATGGCTTCACTACTATGACGAAGATGGGGACGGGTATCTGTACCCCTTGCAGGGAGGGGCGGATGCCGTAATTGGTCTCACCGAGCATCGAGCCCGCAATCAGTCGCGTCAGATACTGCAGGGCACGTTCGACCAGGGAAAAGACGGTCACCCCTCCACTTCGGCGGACAATCGGCTTTATCACATGAGACGGGTCCTTGTCACCAACGGCGATACGGTTGAGTCGGTCGCATACAGTACTGATGAACAGCAATCGGACACTCTGACTGTAACTCTTCTCGAAACCGATCCTTCGGATACGGTTTTCGTTTCTCGCACCCGATTCGCCGTACTTCCCGGTGCGGCACGACGGCTTAGTCACGACGATCGCCTTGGAGCTGTCGGCCGGGTGGTGAAATTCCGCTTCTCCCCATACACCGAACGCGCAGTGAAACAAATCGATGCCGTCCTGCTCCCGAGCGTTTCCCTGAGTCCGGCTGAGAGATTCAAAAAGACAGAGTTCAGAGTAACGGTTCACTATTTCTCCGGGGATACCGCAATTTTCACCGGGAGGTACGATGCGCAGGAGGGAATTTCCGGCTCATTCGTACGGGGAGACCAGGTTACCGAGATTCAATTTGAACCGCCGAAGAAGTGAGTACGGTCCGGAACCGGGAGGATCAATGTTCCCTCGGGTCGACCCGACCACCGAGAGAATCGGAAGGCACCGATTCGTAGCGGGGCGATTCCCTATTCTTCATGAATCCAATGCCTTAACCCAAGTTACGCAGAATGCCGTGTGTCGGCTGCGAAACTTGGGTTAACAGGACTTAGTCCCTCTGCCGAGAGTCCTTCTCTGCTGTCCCGTCACTCAGGCCATGTCGGAATTCCGGCCAAGCCTCCTTCAAAGGAAAACAACTGTCGACGGCTCAAAATTTGCTTCATGGCTGGTTCAAGTAGCATGTTCTAATGTAGTTTCGTTGGTCTTCTACCGCGCATTTGTCGAAAATGAGACGGCTATCATTCATTTTCGGTAAGACAGCGTTTTCCTGTGGCGCAGGATAACAGGAATAGGGGAACCATAGAGCGGATTGGACTCCAGTATAAAACCGGTAGGAAGAAAAGTTGATGTCAAAAAGACGTATCTTGCTTGTTGAGGATAACCAGGACGACGTAGACCTGACCCTTCTGGCGATGAAACGGTTGGGGTTGCAGGATCGCGTAGATGTTGCCCGCGACGGTGCGGAGGCGATAGAGGCCCTTCTTGGCGGAGAATCTGAGGTCAAGATTCCCTTAAGCAATTTCAGTCTGGTCCTTCTTGATCTCAACATACCAAAAATCAGTGGTCTCCAGGTATTGGAACGGGTCAAAGCACACGGTACCGCACGTCGCATTCCGATAGTTGTACTTACCTCCTCGCGAGACGAAGGCGATCTGAAGACCGCTTACAGTCTGGGGGCAAATGCCTACGTTCGAAAGTCTATCGACTATTCGGAATTCCATGCGGCGGTGAGACTCATGTCCGACTTCTGGCTGGATCTGAACGAATTGCCGATTTCGTGAGACAGACCGGCTTATAAACAACCTTCTTGCGCTCAACTCCATCAAAAACCGCAATTTCCGTGTGGCAGACTGTGGTTTCCAATCCCAATCTTCTCTTCGCTGTGGAAGAGGAATTGGCCTGCGGGATTGGCTCACTGCCGCACCTTAAAAGGCTACGATAGGTTGCTACAGAGGGTAACTCGTGGCACAAAATGGAGAGTATCTCATGGAGAAATCACGCATAATGGTGATTGAGGATTCTCCGGACGATGTTCTCCTCATCGAACGGACCCTCAAGAAGGCGAAAATACACGCCGAACTTCATCGACTGGAAACCGAAAAAGAAGTGCGTCGGGCACTCTTGTCCGACGCGCTGGGATGCGGTGATCGCCGACTATTTCCTCACCACCGGGCTGCACGGTCGAGATCGCTCTGCCGGCCACCGACATAACCTCAACGGATGCATTTACGACCGGTATGTCTACTTCGGATAGTGTGGCGCAAGCCTCATAGGTCGGTTACAGCCGTTCTAATGCGTGCAAGAGCTTCATGCAGCATCTGTCTGGGGCAGCCGAAGTTGAGGCGTACAAACCCCGGTGCTCCGAACTCATCTCCATCCGACAAACCGACGCCGGCTTTCACGAAAAATCGATATGGGTCTTCAACCCCAATCTCTCGCGCATCGATCCAGGCAAGGTAGGTCGCCTCTACGTGAGACATACTTAGACCTGGAACGGCGTTTACGGCTTGCTCGACAAGGTCACGGTTGCCTCGGAGGTAGGGCAGAAGCTCGTTGAGCCAGTCTTCGCCCCCCGTATACGCGGCTTTCGTCCCGTAGTACCCGAGTGTGTTAACATGAGGTACAATTCCTTCCATTGCACGAGATAATCTCCTGCGATATTCGGCATTCGGAATGACGGCGTAAGCGCAATTGAGTCCGGGTATATTGAAGGTCTTGCCGCCTGAATAGAGCGATATCGTCCGACTGGCTATATCGGGAGAAATGGATGCGAACGGGATGTGGTTTCGACCGATATCAAGTACCAGATCGGCGTGGATCTCGTCCGAGCATACCGGTACGTCGTACTTGGCGCACAATGCGGCCGTTTCCTCGAGTTCCGCTCTGGTGAAAAGGCGTCCGCAGGGGTTATGAGGACTGCAAAGCAGAAACACCGAAGGCTTCTTTGCAAGCTCGGCAGCGAACCGATCCCGGTCCATTTCCCAGCGTCCCGAAGCGTTTTGCACCATTGGAACTGTTTGTAGTGTGCGACTCGAGAGTCGAGGAGCGGAGAGGAAGGGTGGGTAAATTGGGGTTTGCGTAAGGACTCTCGCCCCCTCTGTGCCGAAT
>CAZEMW010000392.1:0-4476 GCA_964513105.1 uncultured Fibrobacterota bacterium | reverse complement strand
CACAGCGGCTCAGTACCCCAAGGCTTCAGGTGGGTATTGGCTCTCTGCGTGCGGGGGCGTACACGGTTCGTGTTCAGACAGCGGAAGGTCTTTCGCAGACGTTGCGTCATTTTGTGGTGAAGTAAGTTCATTTTTGTGCTTCCGAGCCGCTCGGGGGCACAAATTTCTCTCTTTCTCGGCCCCAGTTCGCATGTTCCCTCCCGCTCCTCTATCTCTTGCGCTCAATCGGTTCGGACGGAATGCATCCTCGATAATGAAATTGATCTTTGTTTCGTCGACATTTGCCGGTACGTTCCCGCCGGACTAACCCGGACTCATCGGAATAGAAGTTTCCCTTGCAGAAATAAGGCCTTCTGAAGCATTGTCACAAGAATCGTAGATACCTTTGGTGAATTATATATATTACCCCGGCCGATCTCACGCAAACTGACCGCTGAATCCTATCCAATTTGACCGGCCAATTTCAGTCAGAATAACCGGTCAATCTCACTGAAAGTGACCGGTGAATTTCAAGTTATTCGACCGGGTGTGGATCTCTCCATAAAGTAGCCTTTCACCTCCCTCATAGACCAGTGTTTTTAGCCCAAGTTTCGCAGGTCAGAGACCAGAAATCACATTTTCTGACGATTGAACTGCCCTCTAGGCCCTGTTAGGGGCTTTTTTTTCTCAAATCCGCTTTGTAATGGTGTATTCAGGCCGTATTTGTGGGTTGATGTTCCGGAAGGGTTTGAGGAGGACGCCTGGGACGAGAAACTTCCTGCGCGTGATGCAGGACCGTTTTTCCCGAACAAGACCGCGGAAAATGGTCTCACCATGATGAGCAACGGAGTCGTCTCTTCCCGTGCCCCGATGCGACATATTGAAGTTTTCGGCGCCCAGGGAAGACTGATCCGATCGATCCATCTCAAGTCCCCGGCTCGTGAGGCTTTCATCGGCGGCTTGGGAGTTGGCGCCTTTTTTCTACGGATTTCGACTGTGTCGGGAGGGGTTCAGGTCTTTCGGCGTATTGGGAAGCCGTGAAAATGGCTTTCCAAGACGGAGCCGGTGACGGAAAGCTGCGGGATGATTTTTCGGTCGCACGAGGTTATATTTAGTAAGAACAGTTCCCTGTTCATGTCCCTATTGCCCTGTAACCATGGGAGTTACCGGGCAACCGGTATTTCGGAAAACTGCTGTAGTGCCGGGTGTTCTTCCAAAAAATCACATAATTTGAAACGTTGTGAATGCCTTTCACTGCGCCAAGTGTAACTATTCGCCCTTTAGAATTTCTTTTTTCCGGCTATGCCGGTCCGGGAGGTTGTAATGCTCCGTATACCGTTTAACTTTTCTCGCCGTTCTCTGCGCGTAATGATTGGGCTTGCACCGGCTGTTTGCCTGCTTGCCGGAACGGCACTCGCTCGCTACGAGACTCAACTATATGTCGATAAAAGCGATATTCAGTCGTTTTTCGGGACGGACAAGGCCAAGATGGTGTATACCAATCGCAGCAAAGGCCTGAGTGGATCAAATACGATTGAATACGTCGACTTCTCTGAAGAAAACCCTGCCCCAAAACGGCTTGAAAATGTACCGGCCGGTTTCTTGCCCGTAGTTTCTCCCGACGGACGCTGGGTCGTGTATACCGATACTTACGATGGTGAAGCGGGTGGGGCGCAGGATGCCACCAGCTCAATCTTCATTTGTGAACTTACGCCCAATGCACAGCCGGTAAAACTCGTCGACAGCACCGGACATGAACCTCGGTTTGTGTACAATACCCAGGCACTTGGGGCGGAATACGATCAAACTAAACTTATGGTGGTGTACCCCACCAAATCTCCCGATCAGGCCTGGGAAGGCATCGGGGAGACGAGAATCATCGAGGTCGACACGGCAGGGGGAACGCCGGTTCCCGGAACAATCAGAACGCTTCACGCCGGTGGTTCGCACACCGGAGGACTTTCGTATGACGGCAATTACCTCTGCGGTGGCGGGGGATTGGCCGCGATGACTAATCTGACCACGGGCATGACGAAGACGGTTGGACCCATCGGGTATCCCGGCGATAATCGGTTCTCCGGTCAGGCGTGTAATGCATCAATCAGCTCCGACGAAGAGAACACCGATCATTTGATGTTCCTGGATTTTGGTTCGGCCGGCAGTCAGTTCACCGGTGTGAATGGCGGTCTGCCGTGGGATCAGTGGCAGATAATTTTTATCGGAGATATGGCTGGGAATCTCATCAGTCACTATACCGTGCCGAGGGACGATCCTGATCATCCGTTTGAGATACCGGACTCAAGTCAGGCCGAAGGCATCTACTTTCAGCCGGGCTGGACCCGATGGCATCACCCCGAATGGTCGAATCACCCCGCCTTCGCGGCGGCTACGGTGAACATCAGGCGTCTCTGGGGCTTCAACTGCAACGGCGGGATGATTTGTTCTTCGGAAAAGCAGGAAAGAATCTATTTCATCAACTTGAATACGGGCTCCTATCTCAATGTCATTGGGCCGGCGGCATCCGAACTTGAGTGGGATAAGACCGAGGCTTTCGACGGCCTGTTCTGGCCTTACCTCTGGGTCGATAAGGAGTCCGCGCCGGTGAAACACGGCGTCCGGGACCTCGTGGGTGGCAGAGGATTCGCTCAAATCCGCAATGGTGTTCTGGTTTCACGCAGTAATGTCGTTTCAGTAGAGGTCTTCGGGCCTCGTGGAAGACTGATACGCTCACAGCGGCTCAGTACCCCAAGGCTTCAGGTGGGTATTGGCTCTCTGCGTGCGGGAGCGTACACCGTGCGGGTACAAACTGCGGAAGGTCTTTCGCAGACGTTACGTCATTTTGTGGTGAAATAGTTACTTCTGTGTGTCCCCGGGTGGACCGGGGGCACACAAATCTCTTTCCCTTCGGCTGCAGATCGACAGTTCTCGCCGTCTCTGCTATCCTTTTGCTTTTTATTGGCTTCGATAGAATGCTCCCATGATATAGAGCCCATCTCCAATCTGTGGGCACTTCCCGGTGCAGTGCCGTCGGGCCGGGCAAAAATCACCAAAAAGACCTTTCACATTCCGAGATCAGGCCTTCTGAGAGTCGGCAACCGCCGTTTCGTTGTCCGAAATCTTCAGAGGTATTATATTTGACCCTCTACTTACGAGAGCCCGCCCCGAAAATGAGGAGTCTTATGGAAAAAACAATACTTTATGATCTGCATTGTGCCCTCTCGGCAAAAATGACCCCTTTCGGTGGGTTTCTTATGCCTCTGCAATACGAGGGGATCATTGCCGAGCATCAGGCCGCTCGGACCGGAACTGCGGTTTTCGATACCTGCCATATGGGGGAATTTAAGGTTTCAGGACCAAATGCTTGTGGGGACCTGGAGAAGCTCGTGACTCCGGTTCTTTCTACGCTGGCGGTGGGACGATGTCGCTATTTTTTCATGCTCAATGAGAACGGTGGGGTGATCGACGATCTGATTATCTATCGGATGGGCGAAGATGACTTTTTTATTGTGGTGAATGCGGGGACACAGGCCGGTGACTTTGAGTGGATTTCGAATCGGCTGTCCGGCGACACGAAAATCGAGAATATCTCTGCAGAAACGGCCAAAATAGACGTACAGGGACCGGGCGCGGCAAAAGTCGTACAGAAAATGGTCGATGCACCGATTGCCGATATGAAGTTCTACAGTCATACCGCAGGCACGTACAAGGGGCGTGAAATTCTCCTGAGTCGAACGGGATATACCGGAGAAATCGGGTTTGAGCTCTACTGCGACAACGATATTGCTGCCGACGTCTGGAACGAGAGTATTTCGCTGGGGGCCAAACCTGCCGGCCTCGGATCTCGTGATACGCTCCGGCTGGAGATGTGTCTTCCCCTGCATGGGCATGAACTCACCCCTGAAAGAAACGCCGCGGAAGCCGGTTTTGACTGGATGATCTCCTCGGAAAAGGATTATATCGGCTCATCAGTCGTTTTGGCCCCTGAACGACGAAATGAATCGCTGACGGCAATTGAGCTTGAGGGCCGCAGGGCTGCTCGGGAAGGGAACGAAGTCCTGGACGACTCGGGATCGCGCATTGGCAGCATCACCAGCGGTTGCTTTTCGCCCAGCCTGGGCAAAGCCGTTGCATTGGCTTATCTGGGAAATGATGCGGCGGAGGAGGGGAAAGCCCTGCGTGTCGGGACCGGCAGGATGGAGATAGCGGGCAGAGTAGTTGCTCGTCCATTCTATAAAGAGGCGACCGGCAGAAAAGCGCTTAAGAATTTCCTGTAGTCGGACCGATTCTTCACGGCCGGAATCACCGGCCCGGTGTAAGTCGAGAAATGAACGTTGGTTTTCTAATAGTACATCGTCGAGGCATGCTCGTTGCGAGCAAACCCCGATTGGGAGTTCCGGTGCAGACCGGCTGCCGGGGTAATGGTTGTTTCGGCGATATCAAAGAAAGGAACTGCAAATGGCACACCCTGACGATCGACGGTACGCCAAATCGCATGAA
>CAZEMW010000391.1:2919-4477 GCA_964513105.1 uncultured Fibrobacterota bacterium | reverse complement strand
TGGCAGGGAGGCGGACATGAACTTAATTTCGTGGTGAAAGAAAACCACTTTCTCGAAGTAAAACGAGGCCGTTGCTCCCCTACGGAGTTTACCTGGGTTCCACAAATGCTTCCCGGCACACGTCTTACGGTTGTGAACGCAGCTCGGTTCGAGACCTCCTTCTGCAGAGGCATAACCCTCGAGGATTTCCTGCTTGGGCGAGACCGGGAGCCCTCGACGAAGCCGCTCGGGTAAGTGCAGGACGATGCCCGGAAACGGCAGCTCAGATCTCGACATTGCTCTATCATCAAAATGTTGATTAGACTGTTTGTCTGACAAATCCACGCTTCACTTTCCCGATGTATGATCGGGAATATGCCGAGATATCCGGCTCCGCCGGATTAGAATAGGCCATTTGGCAATACCCGCAACGGCGATTCAGAAACGGTATCCCGCCCGGCCGCATCCCGAAAATTGATAACCATGCAACATACGAAGAGTCTGTCTCGAGCAATACCCGGTTTCCTGATCGACGGCAAATTCGACGGAAGAGGCCGACGTGTTCCGAAAAAGGGTGGAACACGGTTTTCCCAATCCAGCCCAGGCCCTCGAATAAACTGCCCAGGTCATATAGATATCCATTTCTCATAAAAGCGTCCTTCTGCGCGGTCATATTCCCGATCTACCGACCGGGTACAGCATTCCAGACGCCCATACAAATATAGATAACAGAATTACAGTTTAGGTTGTCCTTACTTTGGCGCTCTCAGCATATTTCAGATACAGTACCCCTGTGAGCGATACATGGAGAGAGGTTTTCGGCCTGAACAATATAAGGAGCAACGAACATGAGGATTCTTGTCTTTACCGGCGCACTACTGGCAATGACTCTTTGGGCAGCAAGCACTTCCGCCGCCACTCCGTATTCCGTTATTTATGGAACACCGGATAATTCCTATACGGTACGAGCCGGAGGAGTTTCGATACCGATAGCGGATATGGAATGGAAGGATCATTATTTATCACGCTTTGCCATATCCGGACCAACCGAAATAGTAATCGCGACATCGGACTCAAAAGTCACCGGATTTCGAATTCTCCCGCGGCGTTTGAACATAGATGCGGTTGTTGAGAACGGTACCATCCGTTTCACTCTTACCGAACCCCAGAATCTCAGAATACGGATTAACGGTCACAGGCCTCTGAATCTTTTTGCCTACCGAGAGTTGTCCTCCTCCGACACGAGCGGTACCGGTGTGCGCAATGCGGTAGCCGAATTCGGAATCGACAACTCCGGGAACACGAACGTGACCTCTACCTTGCAGAGCGCAATTGACGAAATCAGCGGAGCAGGAGGCGGTACGCTCTTTTTGCCCGCCGGTGTTTACCAGGGCGGCTCAAGTTCAACCATGTACCTGAAAAGCGGCGTTCGTCTTTTTCTGGCTCCCGGTGCACTGGTGCGGCAGATACGTTGTCTCATAAACGATGCGAATGATGTGAAGGTGCTGGGCCATGGCGCATTCGATTTCACGGGAGCGCCTGGTGGGAACCAGGCAAGTTATCTGGTGGGGAACAATTC
>CAZEMW010000391.1:0-2909 GCA_964513105.1 uncultured Fibrobacterota bacterium | reverse complement strand
GATCCGTGATATCATCTCTATCAGCACCGATTACAACTGGAATACGCGTACCAACCATTGCGAAAACGTATCGATCTCCAACTTTAAAGTTTTTTCCGCGAAGGACGGTATTGACCCGTGCGATTCGAAGGGTGTGACGATCGACAACGTATTCATTATGTCCGACGACGACTGTATAGCGGTGAAGTCGTTTCAACCCGCTCGCTCGATAGTCGAAGACATCGTCGTGCAGAATTGCCTGCTACTGTGCTATCGCTATGGAGGCATAAAGATAGGCACCGAGACCAACGCAAACATTTTTCGCAACGTACTTTTCAAAAACATTGAGATTATATCCGCGGAACGGGCCTCAATTCTACAACTGCGGGACGGTGCCGAGATAACCGACATTACGATTGAGAATCTTACATGCGAGTATGCCTGGAAACGAGCCGTCGATTACGTCATTGAAGAAAGAGCCGGCTTGGGTCACATCAGGAATATCACCGTGAAGAACATCAACATTTGGAACAGTGAAGGCGGACGAATTGCCGGGTACAATGCCGATCATCTGGTTGAAAATGTCCAGTTCGAAGACTTTTACATCGGAGGCAGATTTATCACCACGCGTGAGAAAACGCGGTTTGACTATGCTTTTTCCCGGGACATAACCTTTTCTTCCTCCGATGACCATGTGCTCAGTGGTATCGAGGACCTCCATTCGAGCGTCGCGACACAGACCGGTACCTGGACAAACCCGACTTGGTCGAACCTTTCCGACCGGGATATCGCCACCACCATATCGGCTTCCAGCGAAGAAGCTTCGATCGTCTATGAGTTCAGTGAACCGCGAGAACCTGCAGGCGCACTGGTGCGCAGCACCGGCGGCCTGGGCGGGTTCACGCTGGAGACGTGGGATGGGAGTGCCTGGACCAAACAGTTTGAGCGGCACTACTGCCTGAGTAACGATCGATGGTACGACAAACGCTTTGCCGGGGCGCAAACGAGCAAGGTTCGTGTCACCTTCCACCGCGCATACAACTCTCAGCAGATGACAATAAGCGATTTTGTATTGCTCGAAAAAGTACCGGCAACAAGTATTCCGGTCATTTCCGGAAAAATAACCGCGCCGCTGCACAACTCAATCTTCGCGCACAACTCCCCGATCACCATTACCGCCGATGCATCGGCGGAAGGGGGAGTCGAAAAGGTCGAGTTTTATGCAAATGACCAGAAAATCGGCGAAGATGCGACCGCTCCCTATGAATATGCCTGGGATGACGCTCCCGGGGGAAAAATTGAGATCCATGCCAGGATATTCGATACACGGCAGAAATCCGATATCACCTTTCCCGTCACAGTTCAGATAGCACAACCACATACCATCCCCGGCAAGCTGGAGGCGGAGGATTTCGCTCTCATGAAAGGCATCGACGTTGGCACCAGTGAGGATGATGACGGCAGTGAGTTTGTTGGATGGACGGACAACGGCGAATGGATGAAATATCTGGTTTCAATCCAAAGCGATGCCGATTACCCTTTCTCATATCGTGTGGCCTCGCGGGGCGGCGGCAGTTTCGTGATGCGACTCGACGGAGTCCCCATTGACACATTCGAGATTCCGGAAACCGGCGGCTATCAGGAATGGGTCACCGTAGACGGAGGAGTATTGCAGCTTCCATCCGGACTCCATACGCTGGAGATCTACATACTCTCCGACGGATGGAACATGAATTACCTCTCTTTTGCCGGAGAAACCATTGTGGAAATGCACCACCGGGGACGTATGATATCAAGACCCCAATTCATTCGCCGGCAGGATCATGTGATAATACGAAGGACGGACGGAAAGAAACAGTATAGTGTCTGGAGTCCGTCCGGGAGAGTGCTCGCGCGCGGAAGGATCGATCAGGGAGTCGAAAGCACTGCCGTTCCGATTCCCGGAGGTACGGGATGCCTCATAATAAAGCTGGGAAACGAAGAACATTCAATTATCCGAAGGCTGGTCGCTCCGGCAGACTAAATCCTCCCGATCTCCGGACCGAATTGGTGAAGAGCCGAAGGAAACTTCGGCTCTTCTTTTTCTGCTTTTTGTTACAGGTCTCGAAAGCTTTCTTTCAGCCCTTTGAAAGGCTATTCTGCCGTAGAATACTCCTGAGATCTTTATCACCTGTTCCTGGAGTGGCCTGTATGTATTCGACTGTAAGGAAGGAACGTGAACGAGGAGTTTTCTTACGCCCGTTTGCTCTATTGTGCCTATTTGTAATTGTAACAGCACCGATTCCCTCGTTTTCCTCAACCGAAATCCCTTCACATCTGAAATCCGTGTGGGACGGTTGGTATTCCGACTACTCCGATGAGCTTACTCATACGTCCCCGGAATACCGTTATTCAGAAGCGAATCCTTCACCGGCACAGTACATGCACGATCCACACGCCATTCTGTGGCAAAGCGATCGTGATCCGTTGGATGTTGTTCTGCGCAGAACAAAGGCTATGTCGGTCGATTTAAAAGAGAATCTGGGGGTAGCCGATGTGGATCAGGACATTTTCGAACTGGAGTCTTTCCAGGCTGAAGGCGACCAGACCCCGGTGTCCGACTCGGGAGCACGAAAAAATCTCTACTACAGAGTATGCGCGACGCGAAGACGGATTGCTTTGAAAAGCCCCTTCATGGATTTCGACGAAATCATTCTGATGGATGGAAAGTGTTCGCAAGGAAACTTCATGGAACTGGGTCTCGGGGGCGGCAGCAGTGCTGTCGGCAACGTGTGGAAACCGGAGGACTTTCGAACAACGGATTGGTCTTCTCCGATCCCGGAGCTGTCGTCGGGCAACGAAATGCTCAAACCCGGCTCCCGGAAAGGATATGGAAACAGGGGCGGGTGCAAAGTTGAGCCTATCGTGATTTCAGGTTTTGAGACTGGATC
>CAZEMW010000390.1:0-4484 GCA_964513105.1 uncultured Fibrobacterota bacterium | reverse complement strand
GTCCGAGTCGGACCGTAGACTTTGGGATCATACGCTGCTGCGATTGCCCGAATGTCCATGGTCATACCGCCTTATATTGATTGTCCTTAAAGTAGGGGTGCGTTCCGTCCCTGGAATTTCGTCCATCCCTGGTACCCCCGTGCCGGCAGATCCCTTCCCTGGGTCGGGGCTCATGCCTTACACTACATATATCGGCATTACGGTGCGCCACCTTAACCCCAAAGGTGAAACTTCCTGCAATGCCTCATTCTGCAGCTCATCCCGCTGCAATTCGTATTTTCACTGAGAGGTCGTCGAGAAGGCCCGTTACGCATGGAAACATGATTGGACCGGTTTCCGGTATCGAGTGGGCCTTCGGGCCTGAACTCGCGGCATTCGGCAAAAGGGGCTTTGGTGTACGAGGCACGTCGTGGGCGACGTGCAGGTAGGATGAGTTTCAGTGATTAATGGTGCAGGCTGCATGAAAGGACATATTGATGCGGAAATTTCCAAGTGACTTCGTCTGGGGAGCTGCTGCGGCGGCATATCAGATCGAAGGTGCGGCGTACGAAGACGGGCGGGGGGAAAGCGTTTGGGACGTGTTTGCGAAGAAAAAAGATGCGGTCTGGTCGGGGCATTCGGGAGAAATCGCCTGCGATCACTATCATCGATACGCAGAAGATGTGGAGCTGATGGCCGAAATCGGAATCGGGGCATATCGCCTCTCCGTGTCTTGGCCTCGGGTTATTCCCGACGGCACGGGGCCGGCGAACGAAAGGGGATTGGATTTCTATGATCGCCTGATAGATGCGCTGCTTGAGAAGGGCATCACGCCCTGGGTCACGCTGTATCACTGGGATCTGCCGTTTGCTCTTCATACCCGAGGGGGTTGGCTGAATTCATGCTGCCCGAATTGGTTCGAGTCGTATACTCAGGTCGTGGTGGATAGGCTTTCGGACCGAGTACGCCACTGGTTCACCATAAATGAACCGCAGTGTTTCATCGGGCTGGGGTATTTCATGGGCAGTAACGCTCCCGGGATGCGGGTAAGTATGCGGGAGAAAATCATTGCCGGGCACAATGTACTTCTGGCTCATGGTAAAGCTGTTCGGATGATACGCGCTCGCTCAAAGCAACCGGCCCTCATAGGATACGCACCTACCTGCGATGTCGGCGTTCCGGCAACGGACCGCCCGGAAGATATCGAAGCAGCCATGAAAGCCCCGTTGAGACCTCGTCCCGGCAATACCGGGTATTTATGGTGGATTGATCCGGTATACCGGGGAGAGTATCCCGAAGCGGACCTGGTTGAATTGAAAGAGCATATGCCCTCATTTCCCTCGGGCGACTTTGACACCATCAAACAGCCACTCGACTTTTGCGGCATAAACCTGTATTTCTCAGAACGATATCGTCGAGGCGACCAGGGAAATCCGGAGTTGGTTCCACCCACCGCGAATACCAGGCTAATGGTGAACAATCGGCCGATCTACCCGGAGATGCTTCGCTGGGGACCCCGTTTTTTCTCGGAACGTTATGGTCTGCCGGTGGTCATCTCGGAAAATGGTTTGGCAACGAGAGATTGGGTTGGCTTGGACGGCGCGGTTCACGACAATCACCGAATCGATTACACCGCACGTCATCTGATTGAGCTTCGCAAAGCCATTCAGGACGGGGTGCCGGTAACCGGGTATTTCCACTGGAGTGTGATGGATAACTATGAGTGGAGTGCGGGGTATGCTGAACGATATGGGCTTATTCACGTAAATCATGATACACAAGAGCGCACGTTGAAAGATTCGGCGCGATGGTATGGCAAAGTAATCCGTTCGAATGGAGCCGAACTCGATTAGGGGAATGGGACGCTTCATCGGGATGCCTGGGAGTCGGACTGATCTATGACGGGCGACTCTCTCGCAGAAACCGCGAACCGAAAGGAGCATGACGTCGCCGGGGCAACCTTGCGTCCGGGGTAGGACCCTCTTGAGATTCTTTCGCCAAACCTGCAACGCGGTGCGACGGAATATAGCATTTTAGAAATCACAGCCTTGGTGTCTTGTAGCTCAACGGCGCTCGGTTTTTGGGATAACCAGTTTCATAATAGAGGAGGAGCGTGTGAATTTCAGAGTTTCAGCAGCGGTTGTTTCGTGCATTGTGTGCGGGGTGTTGTTTCAGTCCGTAAGCGCCTGTGAATTCGGGAAAAAGAGTACCGATTCATATCAAACGATTGGTCTTGGCGATGCGGAGATCAAGAAGCTTGAAGAGTATCGCGTTGAGGTGAAGACCACACGGGATGCGGCACTGAAAGAGATCGAAGAACTAAAGGAACATATCAATAAAGAGCTCCTGAAGCCGGAGCCGTCCCGGAAGACGCTAACCGCCTACTCGAAAAAACAGGGAGAGCTGCGATCCGAAATCTCCGCGGCACGAGCCAAAGCGCTTATGAAGGCAAAAAAACTGGTTGATGAAAAGCAGTTTGGGAAACTTGTTGCAATGGACTGGGGATGTCGTTGCACCGAAGGGACTTCCCGCCAAGCTGGGGAGAAGCCCGGCAAATAGATAGAACTCCCACGATCAGTATTATTCTTTGCCTCCTCGGTCTTCATTTCCGAGGGGGCTTTTTTTTTGGTGAGGGTACGCCTTTGTATTCACCCAGGTTTCGCAGTCGGCGTGGCTCGAATCGGCCACATACTTCTCCGGTCTGTTGACATGAAGCCGGATAGCCACTACCTGATTCGAATGGCCGAGATCGGCTGATGTCGGCTCGGTCATTGCTAGTATTCAAGAAGACCCGCAATTCGGCCGGCAGAACCGAAGAAAGACCCGGAGCCCAACGGTACCGGCAGTAGGTGGGAAACACCCGACGATCTATAGAGCTAAGTGAATGAGATCAGATTTGATGAATGCGCAACAGTACTACGGCAATCCGGCAGTGCGAGACCGGATAGTCGAATTCCTCGGTGGGTCTTCACTGGAAACCGCCACGAGCGTCTTTGTGGCTCACGGCGCGGTTGGGGAATCCCGCAAGATCTTCCCTCAGAAGGTGAATACGCTCGATGAACTCCTCGGTCGGGGATTGGACATCGCTCGTTCGCTCTGGGACAGATCCTCCCTGTTGCTGCATCTGGATATTGAGTATGTGAATTTCGATGTACCTGCCGAACCGTACCTCGATCCCACGCGTGCCTTTGAACTACAAAAACCGGTAATCGACGCATTTAAAAGAATATTGGTAAGTTACGGCATTGAGCCTCTCCACCTTCTGAGTGGGCGCGGCCATCATCTGGTTTGGAGAATCGATCGAAATTCGACGGCATATGCTGAACTGACGGAGTTCGGTCGTCTTCCGGCGGGTATTCAGTCTTTTTACAGGAAAAACCCGGTTCTCGGGTCGGTAACCGTGGATCCGACACTTGCCCGTGCATATGCGGGGGCCGGGATGGTTGTGGAGTACCTGACCGATCTGGTTATTCGACAGGCCGGCCCTGAAAGCGAAATACCGGTCACCATTACCGATCTGGAGGTTGTGCCTCAGCACGTGGGACGGGAAGTGGTTTCTATCGATGTTTCCGAATACTCGGATCCGCTGAGTACTCGAATGATCCGTATTGCGTTCAGCGTTTATACAAAGCCGATCCGGTTACCGCATGAAGACCGTGAACAGCTTTTGCTGTTTGTGCCCCTGCACGGAATATCACTGCGCGAGGGGTTGTCCTTGCTGAAAAGCCCGAAAGACACCTGTCGACTTGCGGCAGAGGTCGCGGTGCAAGTCCCTGCATTTGGGGAGGAAACACGTCGGCTGATCACGGATTATCGAAGCTCGTCCCTCGCACGGTTTCATCAGCAATTTTATTCTATTGCTCAGAGCAGTGACCGGGGCATGTACGAGCGTACGAGTTTTGAGGGACTCCCCAAATGTGTAGAGGAAATGCTTCTGAATCCGGATAAGCGGTTGCTACGTCCGGCGGTACTCCAATTAGTGGTCAGATCGCTCTACGGAGCCGGCTGGCACCCTCAGCACATTGCCGGATTGATCCGGTCCCGATTCGAACGGAAAGATCGTTACGGCGAAGAATGGGAGTTTTACAGTCCGGCTACTCGAGCCGATTTCTACGTGCGTGCACTTGCCGGTGCAATCGCCACCGGGGTCGATACACTGGACGATTTCAATTGTTCCGCAACGAAGGGGAAGGGATATTGTGGTGAAGAATGCAATTCCCATACAATGGACCGCCTCCGGTCGGCGGCACTTTCGAGGAGACAGATATGAAAAAACTACAGGTAGGATTATCAACCGGGTGTTTTTACAAGTCCAATATTACTGAGCATATCGATGCAATCATCGATCGAGGGTTTGATTTACTCGAAATATCCTCTTCGGCAAGCCATATCGATATTTACGACGAGAAGAGCTTGTGGGATCTCGCCGGTCATCTTGGCGATCGGGGGGCAAAGGTACTTTCCTTGCATGCTCCGTTCGCCCGAGAGATCGACATCACATCGAC
>CAZEMW010000389.1:680-4492 GCA_964513105.1 uncultured Fibrobacterota bacterium | reverse complement strand
TTCTTGTTCTTTTAGGGTCTGGTGGGCTCGGATATTTGTATAAGCGACAGGAGCAGACTTCTTGCCGCCCGGAATCTTCTGAAAGACCTCAAGTCGAACCTTTTGGACAACCGGGAGTTCAGGAAACGACTCGAGACCATAATCAAAGATCCCGAAGCGGCCAAGTCGCTTCAGGAGCAGCTCAAAAAGATCGTTCCGGACGAAAATGAGGAGCCGACGGCCCAGTAACGCCGGTAATCCGATTACCTATCGGATTCCGTGGTTAACCTGAAATTTACGCTTCGAGAGGAGTTTTATAATGGCGGAAGAAAAACAACAGGTTGAAGCCGGTGAAGCTCAAGAGGCCGGCGGACTTGATTACATTTACCAGACGATGAACCTCAGTGTCCCTCAGCAACCGGTGGACCTTGGGGAATTCAAGAGTGCCGACGCACTTGCCGAGAGTAAGACAAACGAGAGAATCGGCGCCGCGCTGGCGTTTTTCGTTGAAAGCGTTGTGAAATCCGGTCAGACGATCGACAAGATCGACAAGACGGTTCTCGACGAACATATTGCGGAAATCGATCGCAAGATCTCGGCCCAGCTCGATGAGATCATGCATCATGATAATTTCCAGAAAATGGAATCTGCCTGGCGCAGTCTTCAGTTCCTCGTGGACCGAACCGATTTTCGGAAAAATGTCAAAATCGACATCCTCGACATGAGCAAGGACGATGTCGCCGAAGACTTTGAGGATGCACCGGAGACGATTCAATCGGGATTGTACCGTCACGTGTACACCGATGAATACGATCAACCCGGTGGGGAACCATACGGTGCGATCGTTTCAAACTACGAATTCGGTAGCGGCCCTGCCGATATCGGTCTTCTTCAGGAGCTTTCCCGCGTTGCGGCTTCGTGCCACTGCCCGTTCCTGGCCTCGGCCACTCCGAAATTCTTCGGAAAGGAATCGGTTCACGAGCTTCCGAAAATCGAAGATCTGCACAACTACATGGAACGTACCGAGTTCCTCAGATGGAACGGTTTCCGTCAAACCGAGGATTCCCGGTATGTCGGCCTGACCCTTCCTCGGTTCCTCCTTCGACTCCCCTACGGACCGGAAACCAATCCGGTACGTGAATTCGGATATGAAGAGAGCGTTACGGGCGACGATCACGATAAGTATCTGTGGGGTAACGGCTCGTTTGCCTTTGCCGCCAACATGGTCCGTTCGTTTGTCGACAACGGATGGTGCGTGCAGATCCGCGGACCGGAGTCCGGTGGCAAAGTCGAAGACCTGCCGGTGCATTTCTTCGATGTCGGTAAGGGAACCCAGGCGAAGATCCCGACCGAAATTCTTATCCCCGAAACGCGGGAATTCGAATTTGCGCAAGAGGGATTTATTCCGCTCTCGTTCTACAAGAACCGCAACTACGCCTGCTTTTTCTCGGCCAACTCGGCGCAGAAACCGCAGGAGTACGACGATCCGACAATCACGGCGAACATGCGAATCAATTCGCGCCTTCCCTATATTTTCCTTGTGTCCCGAATCGCCCACTATCTCAAGGTGATTCAGCGCGAGAATATCGGGTCGACGAAGAGCAAGAAAGTTCTGCATGACGAGCTCAACGGGTGGATTTCAGGGTTGGTGACGGAAATGAACGATCCGGGACCGGATCTGATCGCGACGCACCCGCTGAAAGCCGCCGAGGTCATGGTCAACGAAGTAGAAGACAACCCGGGATTTTTCAGCGTTGGTCTTGCGGTAATGCCGCATTTCCAGATTGAGGGTATCGATATCAACTTGTCGCTGGTATCGCAGATGCCGAAAGGGAAGTAATCAGGAATGTTGACCGGAGTCTGTTCCGGACTCCGGTCAACGGTGTATCGTAATATCGGCCGTGGTGCGTTTCCCGAGGGGGAATCGTCAACGCTCAGTTCCGAGGCCGCGGACATCTGCCAGAGAATAACCACTCACGAAAGGAGTCGTTATGCCCATTCCTGCATACATGTGGATCAAGGATGAAAACGGAACTGAGATTAAAGGTTCCGTTGATGTCGCCGGACGCGAAGGGAGCATCGAAGTTCTTGAGTTCCACCATGAAGTGCGTATCCCGACCGACCCGGACACCGGCAAACTGACCGGTACCCGAAAACATGAGGCAATGACGTTTGTTAAAGCATATGATGCGGCCTCTCCAAACCTGTATAAAGCGGTTTGCGAGGGGCAAACATTCTCGGAAGTCGAGCTGAAATGGTTTCGAATCGATGAAACCGGGTCTGAGAAAGAGTATTTTAACCACAAACTCGAGGGTGTAAAGGTCTGCTCCGTAAAGCCTCTTATGCACAATGTAAAGCATAAGGATTACGAGCGATTCGTACACATGGAAGAGGTGAGTTTTCGGTACCAGAAGATCACCTGGACTTATCTCGAGGGTAATCTGCAGGCATCCGACGCCTGGAAAGAAGGCCGCTGATCTATTTCAGCGCCGGCCTTTTGATCTGACAATTACCCGGACGGACTCTTGTTTTTAACTTGAGTCCGTCTGTTTTCCATCGACCTCTCACCAACACGATCGTATTCCGAAGCTTCCAGGCTTTCGCGGACCACACAAATCCATAACTTGGAAACGACGTATTCAGGATGGAATCACGAACTCCTATATGGTCCACACTTGTCCTGACCATTCTAACGGTCTCTAGTGCGTTACGCGCAAATACTGACATTCCGACGGTATGGCTTGATTCCGCTTTCGAAGAAGTCGTACTCGATACATTCGCGATCCTCCGCGAAGACCCATCGACACCGAGTGATTTCGCAAATACAGTACCCAAAGCCGATTACGATGCCCGAAGATCCCGGGCGCCAATCGTTCGCGGGTACTCTCCTGATCGGATCGGCATAACCTTTCGACTGGGAGTACGGGGTTTTGCCAAAGGGAATCCTGTCCTTCGGCTTGACAATACCGTTCTCGACACCATTGTGCTGCTCCTTCCCGGTTCCGGAGGGTTCGAACGAATTACCGCGGGACGGGCCGTTCGGTTCGACTCCCGGCGACTCGACGATCGCCGTCCGGCGTTTGAATTGCCGCTCGATCGCTTCAAAGGTTCGCCCAAACCGGTGCACCTTCGTCTGGCCGGGACCGATGTCATGACCGTTTCCCTCAAGCTTTTTTCACCTTCGGCATACGCGCGCAAAATCCAGGGTGAGGGCCTGGCACTCGGGGTGTACTACGGCGTTATTTTTGTCATGATAATACTGAACTGTTTTATCCTTGCCGCGTTTCGGGACATCACTCATCTTCTTTACATTTTCCTGGTAGCCTCACTGGGCATGTTTCACTCAACGGTTAACGGTATTGCATTCCAATACCTGTGGCCCAGTCTGCCCGCATGGAATACTATGAGCGTCGGTTTCACCTGCGGATTGCTCATTCTATCAGGCACCGCGTTTTCCCTGCGCTTTCTCAATGCCCGAGAGTACTTCCCGCGCATAGCCGGTTTTCAACTCGTGCTCTATGCCCCTCCGGCAGTTTTGACTGTGCTGTCTTCACTGGGGTTTTCTTCCGTTACCGGTCCGGCGGGAAGCATTCTTGCGTTACTCTATGTCGCGTTTTTCGCCGCGCTCAGTTTTGCGACACTCAAAGCAGGCTTCCGCCCCGCCCGGTATTACATCGCGGCGGGTACCGCTTTTTTCACCGGGGTTGTGCTGGATTCACTCTGGAATTTCGGGCTCGTGCCCACTACGTTTCTGACGGTACACGGAAATCAACTGGGATCCGCTTCAGGTATCGTCCTTCTTTCCCTGGCCCTGACCGCCCGATTCCGACAGA
>CAZEMW010000389.1:0-670 GCA_964513105.1 uncultured Fibrobacterota bacterium | reverse complement strand
GAAACGAGTCGTTGAAGGACTCCGGCGCACAATGGAATACAAACACAAGGCGCTTCAGGCGCAAATTCGACCTCATTTCCTGTTCAATGTACTCAACACCATATCGGGCCTCATCACCGAGGACCCCGAGCGAGCCGAGGCACTCATCACAAAGCTCTCTCGATTGTTCCGCTATACCCTGTCCGCTTCGGATCGGACGTCGGTCGGGTTGGATGAAGAAATCCAAATCGTTAGGTCGTACCTCGAGATCGAGCAGATTCGGTACGGCAGCCGGTTGAAATATTCGGTCAATGTCGAAGGACCCGCGGCTCGCGCCAAAATACCGGGCCTGATCATTCAGCCGCTGGTTGAAAACAGCATCAAACACGGGATTCGAAGCAAAGTCGAAGGTGGAAGTGTGACGGTATCGGTGGTGGTCGACGACCATGTCTGCCGAATTTGTGTTCGCGACACCGGAGTGGGTTTTTCCAAAGGCAATGCCTCCGACGGACTCGGGCATGGGATGCGAAGCATTCAGGAGCGTCTCGAATTGGCCTTTCCAAAACGATGGACAATGGATATACAATCGAATAACGGTACCCAGATCGACATAGAATTTCCTATGGAGGTACGAACATGCGTTATCGCGCGATAGTGGTCGACGATGAAGAGATCGCCCGACGGCAGTTGA
>CAZEMW010000388.1:0-4497 GCA_964513105.1 uncultured Fibrobacterota bacterium | reverse complement strand
CCTCTTGTTTGGCAAGAAATACCGGGGAGAGCTGGAACATGTTCGTCAGATGGCGCATCGATATGCCGGTCAGCTTGTCGAAGTCCTGCTTGGTGAAAAAAGCCCGTTTCAGAGTCGTATCGTGTTTGTTCGTGACAACGGGGAAAAGAAGAATCTTTTCATTATGGATTTCGACGGGCACAACATTCGCCAACTGACCAGGTCATCCGTTGTAAATATATTTCCGGTATTCGCCGATTCCGGAACTATCCTGTGGACCGGTTATTACCGTGGAAAGCCCGACATTTACAAGGCATCGACCGCTACGGGAGAGTTCTCGATTTTTGCATACAGCAGGTTCGTTGAAAGCTCACCGGCGGTAAGCACCATTATTGACAAAGTAGCGTATGCGTCGTCGCGCGAAGGTAATCTCGACATTTACACCTGTGATATGGACGGTTCCAATAGACGACGAATTTCGTTTGCGCCGTCGATAGATACCTCGCCGTGCTGGTCGCCCAACGGATATCAGATCGCCTTTACCTCGGATCGCTCCGGGAGGCCACAGATTTACGTGATGGATGCCGAAGGTGCAAATGCCCGAAGGCTGACGTTTGAGGGACGCTACCAGGACTCGCCTGCGTGGTCTCCAAAAGGCGACAAAATTGCGTATAGTTCATTGAACGAAGGTACGTTCGATATCTGGACGATAAACCCCGACGGTAGCGAACCAACGAAGGTAACGAACGCTCCGGGGAATAATCAGTACCCGACATGGTCTCCCGATGCATCGCATATTGCGTTTGTCTCATCACGGGGTGGAAAGAGTGATATTTACCAGGTACGCCCGGACGGAACCGGACTGCGACGGGTAACTCGTCTGGGGAATGCGGAGATGCCGGACTGGTCGTCGTTCTGAGTAGACGATTTACTGGTGAAAATCTGTTTTCGAGAAGTGCGCAACCACCGTACGCCGGTTGCAATCGGTAATTCCGTCTCTTACAAAAGCCGTCTGTGATTCGGTGTGCGAAACCTCCACAAACGGAGCACCTTTCTGAGCTCGTTATCCTTCTGCGCTCGAGAATGAATCGTTTTGTGAAGCTGAAAACGCGATCCACCGAACCTACGGAATCAGGCACGCAATCTATTTTTTGTACAAATAAGGCACTCATTAGAATCCGATTCTCCCGTTACGGGACGGGTTTACGCAAACAGGGGAGTAACTACATGAGATTCGTGAAAATCGTATTCGGGGCGGTGCTGGTGACCACCGCGTTTCTGACCATGGGATGTACCAACCTGACCATGCTTCGCACGCAGGAGCTTCGGGCGGTGCAGAGTGAGGTCGATTCCCTGAGAGCCGAGCTGACACGGATGCAGGGAGAAATGCTGCAGGAACAGAAAAAACAGGGAGAAATGCTCAGGCTGGTTCGGGCCGATCAGGTAACCCGCTTCAACGAGATGCAACGTGAAATAGCCTCACTGGAACAGGTGCTCTCGGAAAGCCAGTTCCGGTTGAGCAAGATTGACGAAAAAACACAGGAGATAAAAAAAGCCTGGGAAGAGAAAGCACGAGTGGATTCGATGGCCGAAGCTTCGCAGGATGCGGAGATCCAGGGCCTGTTTGATGTGGCGTACGGCGATTTTATGGCCGGACGGTACGACGTCGCCGAAGCAGGATTTGCCGACATCATTGACCGATTTCCCCAGAGCCGTCAGGCCCGCGAGGCCGCGTACTGGCGAGCAGAATCATACTATGTACGAAAGCAGAATGAAAAAGCTCTCAAAGCGTATCTCAACTACATAAAAAGCTATCCCGAGGGCGAGAAATCCTGTGCGGCTTTGTACAAAGCGGGACTTATCTATGACCGCACCGGCAAGGAGAAGTCTCGGAAAATGGTCTGGGACAAACTTCAATCTCAATGCCCGGGCTCCGAAGAGGCCGCCGCGGCCCGGGCTGCAAGGCAAAACTGAGTTCGGGTACAAATACCAGGGTCTTTGGGCAGGTTGAGAAGCCATTGCGCCGCGTTCTTGCCCCGGTTGGCACGAACGCGGCAATTGCGCTCATCGATCGTCTCTCGAAACCCGGGCTAGAATCGTGCTCCCAGGTTCTCGTTGTCGGTTGCCTTGATTGAGCAACACAGCTTCGGGTCCGACTGGAAATCGAGCTCTTTGCGCGGAGAAACAAACGCGGGATCAAAAGAGAAATTGCCTTCGGGCAAATCACTCAGTTGAGTCAGATTCTTGTAGAAATTGTTGTGAGTGACTTTGGAATTCTGTGAATTGCGAGACAATTTAAGTCCCAGGTTCTTGTTGTTGGCGATTACGTTGTTTTCAATCACCACTTCAGATTTCCCCCCGACGGCAATTCCATGGTTCCCGTTATAGGCAATCGTATTGTGATTTATCGTGGCGACGGTTGACCGTACATCCCATCCCTGAATACCGGATGCTTTATTGAAAGCAATGATATTGTCTATGATCCTGGGAAGGTGGCGTACCACCAGGATGCCGGTTTGCCAGTTTCGGGTAACTTGGCACTTCTCGATTGTATTCTCGGCCCCGTGGGAAAATATGCCGATTGTCGCGTTGGTTACGACGAATCCGTAGATGGAAGAATTCTTGGTTAGCTCGACTAGTGTGCCCCGTCCGTCACCTCTGAGTGTCGCTTTCAATGGATTACGGGCAGCCAGAACAATCCCGGGCTTTATCAACACCGGTTCCGTGTAGACTCCGTCCTCTACCCAGATAGTGTCTCCTTCCCGCGCCTTGAGCATGGCTTCGGCGATGGTCTTATACTTGGTCGGGACGGATATCGTAAATGTCGCCGCCCGTCCCGAAGAGAAGAATACTACTGTCAGGATTGCTGCTACCGCTGCTGTTCGCATACTCATACTATCCCCTTTATATTCAAATGCACGCCTGCTGTAAACGTCTTTGTGAAACAGTCGGACGGGAGTGATGTCGTTCATGGCCTGTTACGACACAAGCAATTTTTGTCCCTGAAAGGTCTGGATCGATACAGACTGCAGATCCTCGGTTCTCCGCCGGTTATTGGTCGGAATCGTTAATCCGCGCTCCCAGATCGTCATTGTCCGTTCCCTGATTGCGGCACGCCGAGTCTTCGGAGAGCCGAAAGTCATATTTGCGGGGGGCGACAAAAGCCGGATCCAACAGCACCGCTCCTTCGGGCAGCACCTTTACGATTTCGGCATTCTCCCATACACTGTTCTTGCCGAATTGCAGCCGGGCGGTTTCGGCCACCTTTACCCCGGCACGCTTATTATAAGATATGATATTGTTTCCGACGACAACATCGGAGACGCCCCCAAGAGAAATTCCGTGATTTCGATTGTGCGAAATTGTATTATGGGTTATACCGGCAGTGGTTGAGCGTACATCCCAGCCCTGTATCCCGGAGGACTCGTTGAATACAATCACGTTGTCCACTATTTCCGGAAGGTCTCCGACACACACAATTCCCGACTGTCTGCAGTTTCGAATTCTGCAATACTGAAGGGATGCATCGGCGGCTTCCGAATACACACCAATTATTCCTCCCTGAATATCCATACCGATCACCGATGATTCGGTGCCGAGTTGGACGGTTCGTTCTTTTCCTCTACCCAATATCCGCGCCTTGAGTCTGTTGCGCGCTTTGAGTGTAACACCGGGCGAGACGACCACCGCTTCCCGATAGGTGCCGTCTTCCACCAGGACCGTGTCTTCGGGCTTCGCGGAAATCATCGCATGGCCGATACCGGGATACTCTTCGGAGGGGACAACAATGGTCTTTGCCGACAGCGGGAGAGCGGCAAAGAGGGTCAGAGTACAGCCGGCAAACGCCATTCGTGTCACACACCGGGGGCGGATGGAATTCAATATTTTCATTGGATTCTCCGGGGTTGAGAAGCGGAGAGGAACAGTTGCCGATTGAGTCGGCATTTATACACGGATGTATGATCCGTGCCATAAGAATAATCTAATATCAACGGTACTTCGGGTCAAAGGTAATTTGCCGGAGTACACTTTTCGTCCAAAATAGTTGTCGTTGCTGAAGATAATACATATATTACTTCTCATAAAGTGTTGCTTCTCATTCGCCTTTCCGAAAACCCGCTTTCGCGGCCGGTCGAGGCGCTGAATGGTTTTTTCGGAGGGCACCAGAGATTTCGGTGCCGTGTGTTGCATACGTATCGATGAACAAGGGTATAAACATGGTAAATCGACGGAAAAAGCGAGTTTTCTCTCTCCTCGTGGGGCTTCTTGCCTTTGCTTCCTGCAACGTTTTCAATCCTGCGGAGAACCGGCAATCCGATGATGATGCGGTGGCGCGATATGGTGCCGAGGTTCTGGTGGTTGAGGGTAAGGTGGAAATGAGCAAGGGAAACTGGGAACGGGCTCGTACCCTGTTCGAGAGAGCTATCGAGGCAGATCCGACCAAATCCGAGGCCCATTTCTATGTCGGTAAGTGTATTCTTCGTATCTACAATGTTGATGTGACCGAGATCTGGGAGC
>CAZEMW010000387.1:0-4505 GCA_964513105.1 uncultured Fibrobacterota bacterium | reverse complement strand
TTTCGCTTTCCGCGATCAGTGTGGAAAGGGCTCTGGGGGAAGTCGCTTCTCGAGAAACGCGCGGTATACTCAAACGGTGATTTCCGGCTTCCCCGGGGGCATGTCGCCTTAACCGGGGCTCTTGCGGTACCAATTCTGCACGATGACGACCTTATTGGTCAGATCGCTGTTGCAAATGGAGAACAACCCTATTCGGAGAAAGATGCGGAACTTCTCGAAGCGATAGCCCGGCAGATTGCTCCCGTGCTTCACGCTCGTCTGCAAACGCAAAGCCTCGAGCAGGAGAGGCTCAGAGCCGAAGACGCTCTCGTGAGAAGCGAGGCTCTTTTGTGGGCAACCGGACGTATGGCAAAGGTCGGTGGCTGGGAGCTTCAGGTGTCGGACGGTACCATGATCTGGACTGACGAAGTGTACCGGATACACGAGGTGCCTGTGGACTTCACTCCTACCTTTGATTCCTACATCGATTTCGCAGTCCCCCCCATGCGGTCCGATTTGCGGAAGCGTCTTACTGATGCGATTGGGCACGGCGCGCAATGGAATCACGAGTTTGAAATCGTGACCGCAAAAGGCAACCGTCGATGGCTCCACACAATTGCACAGCCGGTGTGGAAGGATGATCGCGTCGTTCGAGTCACGGGCACACTTCAGGATATCACCGAGCGTAAGAAGTCCGAAGAAGCTCTTCGACGCTCCCATGCGGCATTGGACAGCTCGGCCGATATGCTGTTTCTGATTGATCCATACACCCTTCGCTTTTTGGATGTAAACGCTACCGCCGTACGCTCTCTGGGGTGGTCTCGGCACGAACTCCTGTGCATGGGGCCGTCGGATATCTCGAGCGAAGGAAACCCCGGCAAGGTAGCATTACAAGCAAAAGCCTTGCTTGCCGGTGATTCTCCAGGAACTATCAACACTATGCATCGGCGAAAAGATGGTGATCAATTCCCAGTCGAGGTTTGCCTGAGCGTTTTTGAGTCGTATGGGAAGAAAACTATCGTAGCCGCGGCACGTGATATCACCGATCGTAAAGCGGCGCAAGAAGCTCTGCAACGCGCCCACGACGAACTGGAGCGAAAGGTCGAAGAGAGGACGAATGAGCTTTCCGAAACCAACCTTCGGCTTCGCAAAGAGGTCGAAGAACGGGCTCGCGCCGAGATGGAGATCAAAGAGAGTGAAAAACGATTCAAGAGCATCTTCAATAGTGTTTTCGATTCGCTGGTTATTGTCGATGAACGCATGGGAGTGCATCAAGTAAATGAGGCTACCGAACATCTTTTCGGTTATTCTCGTGAACGGATGACCGGGCTGTCACTTCAGTCATTCTGCCATGTTCAGGACTTTGACGAACTGCATGAGACTGCATCTCGAGCACTCAAGAACGGCACCGCGTCGCTGAAAGAGGTCCGGTTCAGAGCCGCGGACGGCGAATCGGTCTATCTGGAAGTTGGAGCATCGCGGTTTTTAACCGGCGGTGGTGATCTGGTAGTGCTGAGTTTTCGTGACATTACCCCTCGGAAAAAGGCGGAATGGGCCTTCTTTGAAAGCCAACAGCATTTCATGCAGTTAGCCGACAATATCCAGGAAGTCTTTTTTCTGGTTGATATCGACAGTGAAACAACGCTCTACTTTAGTCCGGCCCTCCGGCATTTGCTGGACACCGAGAAACCTGATCTTGGAGGGGGTATTCCGTTGACCGAATACATGCATCCGGTAGATCGGGAAAGCTCTCCACTTCTCAATCGGGATGTGTGTTTTAGTGTAGAACTGGATGAGGAGTTCAGGATTGTTCGAAAATCGGGGGAAATCCGCTGGGTCCGGTTTCGCTCGTTTCCGGTACGAGATGACGGGGGGGAAGCATTCCGTCTTGCATGCGTTGCAACTGATATCACGGATCACAAAACTACTGCCGAGAGAGAAAAGCGACATCAGCAGCAATTGATACAGGCCGACAAAATGACCAGCCTTGGAATTCTCGTGTCGGGTGTTGCGCACGAAATCAGCAATCCCAATAATCTGATAATGCTCAATGCCGACGTACTGACTCGGGTCTGGTCTGAGTTTCTCCCAATCCTGGACGCTCATGCCGCCGACCATGAAAACTTTGTCGTAACCGGATTGCCGTACACCGAAATGAGAACGGAAGTCCAAACCCTTCTAACCGGAATTGATGAGGGGGCTCAGCGCATAAAGAGGATTGTACACAGCTTGAAAGACTTTGTCCGAACCGACGGAGGGGCACTGGACGAAACGGTTGACCTTAACTTGGTGATTGATTCCGCCATATTCATCGTGGGGAATCTGGTAAAGAAATCAACTTCCGCATTCAGTGTTCGGCGTGAGGAGAACCTTCCTCCGGTACGCGGAAATGCACAACAGCTTGAGCAGGTTGTGATCAATCTCATTACAAACGCCTGTCAGGCATTGCCGGACATGAATGCTGCTATTACGGTGAGCACATCATATGACGGGACGACCATTCGACTGACAGTTATGGATGAGGGTACCGGGATTCCGCCCGAATTTATGAACCGCATCATGGATCCGTTCTTCACAACGAAGCGTGATACCGGCGGTACCGGACTGGGTCTCGCGGTATCCTATGGAATTGTTCGCGCACACGGCGGAACAATGAGTTTCAACTCCGCCTCCGGCGGACCGACAACCGCGACGGTAGCGTTGCCTCCTATGGAATGATTTGCGGTGAAAAAGGATAGCGCCACCGCTTTGGGTGGCAAGAGAGTGAGTATGAAAGCGGAAAAGAGAATACTGGTGGCCGACGACGAACCGGCGTTGGTGAGAACGATGTCGATGGTGTTACGCTCGGAAAATCATCGAGTGACGGTGGTCCACGACGGACGTGAAGCGATCGAAGCACTTGAGTCGGCGGTCCGGGAGTGTGATCCATTCGACCTTCTGGTTACCGATGTTCAAATGCCGAAAATGACGGGAGAAGAGCTCATTGACGCTGTCAGGGCCCGCGGTATCACCGTACGAATCCTGGTGATTACCGGGTACGGGAGCAAAGAACTGGTGGTTCGCCTCATGCGCAAGGGCTGTGACGAGTATATAGATAAACCATTTACCGGAAAGGAGTTTCTGAATCGAATAAACGATCTCTTCGGCAGAGCCACGGAGAAATCCTCCGATACTGATTATGCACACCAACAGAGCTCTTCGCACTCAGCTCGGCTGGAACGGGAAATCGCCACCTATAAGGAGAGTTTCGAGAAGTTGCGGCGGCAGGTAGACTCCGCCGTAGGGGCCTATCACAGCCTGGTGCATATGGAAACAGAGCACCTGAACGTTCGAACGGTTTTCAAGAGCCTTCCACTGGCCGATCTGGGTGGGGATTACGCACAGGTCTGTAATACCCAATCGGGGTGCGATGTTATTCTTGCCGATGTAGCCGGTCACGACATGGGAGCTTCGTTCCACACGGTAATGATCAAGTCGTTTTTTGAAGAGAATTGCCGGAAAGGCAAAAGTGGTGAAGAGTTCTTTGCCATTCTCAATCAGGCGCTTGTCGATACCGGGGCTCAGCGAATGGTGACGGCTCAGTTTCTTCGTATTAACCTTCTGGAAAGCACCATTCAGCTGGTATCTGCCGCACACCTTCCCGCAACCGTAGTTCCGGCCTCGGGAGCGGATATTTATCCCTTGCACATTCCCGGGTCTGTACTTGGTGTTCTCGACAATGTACAATATGAAAGCAAAACAGTGCACGTGGCGCCTGGAGATCGCATTCTCTTGTACAGTGACGGATTGCCGTCCCTGTCGCGAACCGACGGGCCCAGCGGGCGCACTCTGCAGCTGTCTCCCGCGGGGATCGATAACTTGATCCGACAACATCGGGGCGAATATTTAAGACAAATGGCGGATCGGCTGTGGTCGGACGCTCTTGCGTTTGCGAAATACAAGACGACCGACGACGTCGTATTGCTGGCTATCGAAATACCGGAGCTCCAGGATGTATACCTCGAAAGAAAATGATCAGAGCATAACTATTCAGATCTCGTCCAGCCCGGCACTGGTAGACCGGGCCTGCCGAAATCTCACCGAATTCTGGGAAGGGAAGAAGAGTTCGCCCGGCACTTTCCTTCAGGTGGTTCGCGAGCTTTTGATGAATGGGGTGGAACACGGAAACCGTGGCGACGATTCTAAAACCGTTGAGTGTGTCGTGACTCAAATCGCAGAAGGGCGCTACAGCGTTCGAGTTACGGATCAGGGCGATGGTGTTACGCCCGAACAGGTTCGTCTGAGAGCGCCTGAAGACCCCTCCACACCTCGAAGTCGAGGATACGCCATTATAAATGCGCATGCCGACGATATCTCCTTCGATCCGGAGAACGCATCGGTAACAGCTTATCTTACGGCAATTGAAACAACGGAATTTCCGGTCGAGATTATGGGAGACACCCAGGTTATACGGCCGACTGGAGACATTTCCGCCTCCGTTGCCGAGGATTTTCGGGACACTCTACTCTCCTGGGCGAATGGGGAAG
>CAZEMW010000386.1:0-4512 GCA_964513105.1 uncultured Fibrobacterota bacterium | reverse complement strand
GTCCACAAACACAAGTATAAAACAAACAATAGGTTAAGAGCAAATCATAAACGCACGCACGGACAATCACTGACCGCCCGATGCACACGCCTCACTGCTCCGACAGCAAAATCACCTACCGTTCGGACCGGAAGTCGGGCGTGATTAGCCCGACCGCTTCGGCAAAAGGTTTGTCCGTGCAATGTAATCAATATTTATAGCCGGGTGAATGCGTGACATTCACCGGCATAAGCGAGTGGATTGGAGACTGGGATGGGAAAAGAGGTAATGCACCGTTCGATATGGCTTGATGAGATTGATCTGTCATACGCAAAACATGGAATGGGAAAACCCGTGGGAACCGGCCACACCGCCATGGGCAATGAAATCCGACTTAATGGAAACGTCTACGAGCACGGACTTGGAGTGCATGCGTCGAGTCTGATACTGATCGATATCGGCGGAACTGCATCTCGATTTGCGGCTGTTGTCGGGAAGGACGACGAACAGGTCGGGAAAACCGCCTCACGTCCGGTGGAATTCCTGGTGCTGGTCGACGGCGTGGTTGTGTGGCGCAGCGGTACCATGCAGGCGGGAGACACAGCCCAAAACGTGGACCTCGACATCTCAGACAGTATGGTGCTGGGGCTCAAACTCGAGAGCCGCGGGTTCGATAGTCGCGGCACAATCGCAAACTGGGCAGATGCGGCCGTGTGGATTCGTGGCGACTACCAGCCCTTCACCTTTGCCGACAAAGCGGGGCAACAACCCTACGGTGAAGCAGAAATCACCGAGACCGAGAGGGCGGTACGGATTACCACCGCTCCCAGAGATCCGAGCCCTTCGATAAACAGTCCGGCCCGTTTCGGTATTCGTCCGGGATCGCCGATTGTGTTTGGGCTTTCGATCTCGGGAGAACGTCCTTTCTCATTGAATGCAACTGGCCTGCCGCACGGGATATCTTTCGACCCGAACAGTGGTCGATTCTCCGGCTCATTCGACAAAGAAGGCACCCATTCGGTTACCGTCGAAGCGCGGAACGCGTATGGCCGGACCTCACAGAAGCTGGTCTTTGAAGCGGGCGAACGGATCTGCCTGACTCCCCCAATGGGATGGGAGAGTTGGAACTGCTGGGGCCCCGAGATAGATGAAGCAAAGGCGCGAGAAGCAGCGGAACAGTTGGTCACCAGAGGCCTGGTGGACTATGGTTGGCGGTATGTAATCATAGACGACGGTTGGCAGGGTATTCGAGACAAAAAAGAACTGGCGCTGCAACCAAATGAGAAGTTTTCAGATATGAAAGCGCTTTTCGACTTTTTCCACGAACGCGGTTTGAAAGCGGGAATATACTCAACCCCCTGGGCATGCTCGTATATGGGACTCACCGGCGGATCGGCCGATACCCCCGACGGGCAGCTCTTGGCAAATCGACGTGATTTCGGAGTATACCCATTTCATGAACAGGATGCCCGGCAATTCGCTCAATGGGGAGCCGATCTCCTGAAATACGACTGGGGTTCAGTAGACTATGCTCATGCCAAGGCGATGAACTCCGCACTTCGCAGCTCCGGACGCGATATTGTTTACTCTCTTTCGGGCTCTGTTTCAATCACCGCCGCACCACAATGGATGGAGGTCGCAAATTACTGGCGAACCACTCCGGATATAACCGACAGTTGGAAAAGTTTGTACACACGAGCATTCAACCATTATCGATGGTCTCCGTTCCAACGCCCGGGCAACTGGAACGATCCCGATATGCTGGTCGTCGGGCATGTCGGATGGGGAAAGAACATGAGAGACTCCCGACTTTTACCGCAGGAACAGCTTACCCACATGAGCCTATGGAGTCTATTCGCCTCCCCCCTGCTGCTCGGGTGCGATCTCACGAAGCTGGACGAGTATACCGAGAGTCTTCTGACCAATCCCGAAGTTATCGCCCTTAATCAGGATCCGCGCGGTCTTCCCGCACAACGGATCCTCCGTGAAAAACGGGGTGAACAGGTATTTATTCGACCGCTTGCCGACGGCTCAACGGCGGTCGCGATAGTGAATACCGAAGCCGCCGACCAGTCCATAAAAGTTGATCTTGCGCCCCTGGGTATAGAAACTCCGGTTCAGGTCCGCAACGTCTGGGAACGAACGGATCTCGGGATTGAAAAGCAGTCCGTCGGAGGAGATGTTCCACCGCACGGAACTCTTCTTCTGCGCCTGACCAGACAGTGAACGCCTGCGCCTCGCTTGACAATCAGCGAGGCGTTCTTTCCGGCACTCGAATCCCCGACTACGGTGCTCAAACCTTGCATACGCGAGTCGGGCAAAAGTGTACCCGAAAAGCTGCCGTAAGTATTTTTATACTCCGGGAGTCGCGCCCGGGAATTATGAATCGCCGTGCGAGGAGTCCCAAAATGGGGCTTCGAATTCGGGAGAAGAAAGGAAAGACCCGTGAGTACAAAGCCGATTGCTTTGAATCTGTTCCCGAATGGAAAGAAAAAAGCACTCACCGTCAGCTATGACGACGGAACCATTCACGACCGACGGTTTATCGGGCTCCTGAATACAAATGGGATAAAAGGCACGTTCCATCTGAATTCCGGCAATCTCGACAAAAAAGAGAGAGTGGGCAGAAAGGAAGTTGCTCAACTGTATGCCGGTCATGAAGTGTCCGTGCACGGTGTGACGCATCCCGACCTTCCTCTCTTGCCGATACCGCTGGTGTGTGAGGAGATTCTTGAAGACCGCAAGAAGCTGGAAGACCTGGTGGCCTACCCGATTCGCGGCATGAGCTACCCGTTCGGGCGGTACACGATGGAAATCGTACAGGTCCTTCCCAGTCTCGGTATTGAATACTCCCGTACTGTGGAAACGCGCAACAGATTCATGTTACCCCAGAATCCTCTGCTCTGGGAAGCGACCTGTCATCATCGAGGCGACCTGCTCAAAAACACCGATACATTTCTGGAAGCTACACCGGGAAGAAATCCTGTTCTGTTTAACGTGTGGGGGCACACGCATGAGTTCGAGCGTGACGGGAACTGGGATCTGGCCGAAGAGTTCTGTCGCACGGTCGGGAATAACGATGAGGTCTGGTATGCCACCTACATTGAGATACTCGATTACCTGAATGCTATGAATTCCTTGCGGTTTTCCGCCGACGGCACGGTCGTTTTCAATCCGTCCGCAGTGGATGTGTGGATTTCGGTGAACGGAGTTCCTTCCGTCGCCGGTGCGGGACAAACGGTTGCCTTCAGTCCGGGGAAATGAGGTCGGGTCTGTCCGATACAGCCTGACCACGATGGTCGAGTCTCGATTTCAATTGGGAAGGTGCCCGTTTTCGGGCCAAACTTGCCGGTCGTCTCGATAATCCGTCCTGCCGGGCGGAATCAACACTTCGGCAAGCTCAGTGCCTCGCACTACAACGCAGTCCGGCGCGATGAACGGGGTGGGCAGCCAGGTACACGGCACGTATAGATTGGGTATCGATGGATGGCCGGCTACCGGATTAGCGGGCTCTCGACGTCGCTGAAAATCGCATTCTTCACGATCTTCGCCCGCCGGCATCAGAGCTCGGGAAGACTCTGTTCGCCAAGGTCGATGACGGCAGCAGCCTTTCCGAGATTCGGTCTTGAAGAATGATATCGTTGAAATAGTTCCTCAGGCGACACACTGAAAGCAGAGTCACCCCAGTGCGAGACGGCGTCTATCAGTGCCGCGGCATAGTCGGCGGTGTCGGGTACAGGGCTCCTGTTGAAGATTATTGTGTCGGGGGCTATGCCTTTTTCGTGATAGTCCCCTTTCGTAGCGTCTATTCTGTAGAATCGAAAACCGGTAAGGATCATGCCGGCCCCCGATGCCGCCAGCGTGAACCGGTATTGTCCGATTGCCTTTCCGTACGTACTGTCCCCAACCACATACACCCGATCGGGACCAAGAACATCGCGCAGAGCAACGGTCAGGATTTCAGACGCACTGGCACTAAATCGGTTCACCAGAATAGATATGTTTAGATCTTCCAGCATTCCATTGCTTCGCTTTGAAGACCACACCCGCCCCTCAACCGTCCTGCTACTACTTAAATCCGAAGCGAACTCCCGCTGGTCCACCTTCAGGTAATCCTTTCCTTCCGGCAGGAAGGCTTCGACAATTGTGGTGCAGGCATCGACGAAACCGCCCGGATTGTTTATGAGATCAATGACGATGTTACTTACCGAACTTGCTGAAAAAGGTCTTACGGCCTTGAGTACTTCTGAGCCGGTATTCTCAAAAAACTCCGGGAAACGAAGATACAGCGTTGAGTCGGTCAAACGCAGCAATGTCACGTGCTCCGATGCTTGCTTGGAATGGGCCGAAGCACTTTCCGTAAAGCCCCAGTCAAGCTCCTCATATCTACCGGCATACTTTCCGATTACTGTTGCCTTTTTTGCCCATTCCGGATGAAGGGTATCATTCAATGCCCGGACGATCGCTCCGGGGGAATTGAATACCTGAAGAGCTTCACGATGTGACGGGATGCGGTTCTGGTATATACTGAAC
>CAZEMW010000385.1:3182-4513 GCA_964513105.1 uncultured Fibrobacterota bacterium | reverse complement strand
TGTTCGCAACCGGAAAAACATGGTTTTCAATATTGGAAGGTAATCGGGTCGGCTTTCAGGAGTGCTCTTTGACGAACCCCTCCCACAGGCCTTTGAAAAAGGCGCCGGCATTCCGCCCGATCATTCGGCTCTCATAGCCGCCTTCCTGCACAATCAAGGTGCTCAAACCAAGCCCACCGATAAGGCGGCCATTTTCGTAAAAATCGGATTCCTCGAGAAGCCATGATCCGGTCGGGTCATTTTTCGCGGTATCGAGTCCGAGCGCCACAATGAGAAATTCTGGTGAGAACCGACGAATTCTCTTCAGAACGCGTTCAAGGCTCTTGCGGAACTCAGGGCCGGTTATGTTTTCCGGCAGGGGACAATTGATGTTGTACCCCAGCCCTTCGCCCTCCCCACGTTCATCCACAAATCCACTGAAATAGGGATACGTCACATCGGGCCGACCGTGGACCGATATTGTCAATACATCGTTCCGAGAATAGAAAATGTCCTGCTGCCCGTTCCCGTGGTGATGATCGATGTCCAGAATCGCCACTTTTCCGGAGTCAACGAGGTATTGCGCGGCAATTGCAGCCGAGTTGAAATAGCAGAACCCGCCAAAAAACCGCCGTTCCGCATGATGCCCCGGCGGACGAACCAGGGCATACCCTATCGAAACTCCTTCAAGTAGCCCCTGAGCCGCGGTCAATGCACAATCAACAGCCCCGCGGGCCGCGGCATAGGCAGTTGCCGTCAGAGGAGTAAACGTATCAATGCAATAGTATCCGGAACGGACCGTCAGATCCCTGGGAGGATGCGCGGCGTTGCGCACGGGAAAGACATACGGATATACCGGCTGGTTCTCGGGAATTTTCGAACAAATGGTCTTGAAGTAGTCCACGTATTTTCTGTCGTGGACTGCGTACAGGTGACGATCGGCAAAGTGTTTGGCGGCCGATCGCCGGAATAGCCCGCTCTTCTCGATACCTCTCAGGATTGAACGGATCCGCACGGGTGACTCAACGTACCCTCTGTCATGCACATGATGAATCTTATGCTTTTCGTTCACTACCAGCAGGATCTTGTCCGCTTCAGGAATACCGCTCGGTACCGCGACATACTCCGGATTCGTGACGTACTGGGGTGGACGCACCTGAATCGGCGAGTCCTGAAAGGACTCCACCACCATATCAATGTATTCCGGACTACAAACCCCTCCGTACTTGCGGGTGAGGATGGCTCGCACAATCTTCCCGGCCCTCCGGGCTGAAGGATATCGTTTTCTCCCAAGATGGTCGAACAGAAGGTAGGGTGGGTTGTCGTCTTCAGATGTCACCGGCGTTTCATAC
>CAZEMW010000385.1:0-3172 GCA_964513105.1 uncultured Fibrobacterota bacterium | reverse complement strand
GTTTCATACCGAGTGTTGATTATGGGGCGAACCCCGTAATGCTCGTAGAATCTCAGCCGCGCGATATTCTGCTTTCGTACATCGGGCTCGGGAGACAATGCAGGGTCGTCGGGAAGACACTCAAGAAAAATACCCACGACATCGAGCAATCGAGCCTGTTTCCTAACGTTTTCATACAGAATACCGCCAAGCCCTCGGCCGGATTTACCGGGAGCCACCGACAGGTAATCAAGGTAACAGAAATTGAGATCCGGGGCATGAAGAAGAAGCGCGAAGCCGTCGACGGTACCGACCCCGTTTTCGGAGACATAGAGAATCGGTCGAAAACGTGCTTTCAGCGGATTGTGCAATTTGGCCGGAAGCTGCTCGACGTCTTCGTGGCGAATTCCGGGAAAGCGGCTTCGGAGAATTGCCTGAACCTGACGGATCGCGTCGCTGTTTGCCTCAACCGTATCGTCGAATACCCGTCGGATTCTGAAAATCATTGAGACTCCGTGGTAACCCGGGTTTCGCAATCAACTCACGGCATTTTGCGTGAGCTGTTGCACGATCTTACGCATAATGCTCGCTCTCGACTGCGAAACCTGGGTTAATTAATGATCAAGATTGTTTGCCGGACAATTCGTATTACGACAAGCCGGGTACAAATCGTCCGGAAAAAACGAAGCTTTTTTGCTTTGTGGCCGGGAGTACCGGAATCGAACCCTTCGCTTTCTAATCCGGATCCACGGCGCCGGATTACGGATGGTACCGGATCGGCAGACAGGCATGAAAAATACGAAATGATTGGTCGGGAAAAGAGCGAGCCCCAATACAAAAAGCACAGCAAAAGCTGTGCTTTCGAATATTGCAACAGAATCGACCCCCCGGCTGAAAGGAAGTCAGTCGAGCCGATTCAGTTCTTCGCGGAAGCCTTCAGGCATTTCATGCAAATCTTCACTTTTTTCGTGGAGCCGTTCTCGGTTTTCTTTATTGTCCTCAGATTTGGGAACAATATACGGTTGTTCACATTGTGAGCGTGAGAAACCGAACGAGATGCACGAGGGTGTTTCCCGCAAACTTCACATGTCTTGGACATAATCTACCTCTTTAGTGCCGATTACAAGTGCATAGTCAGAGTAATATATATTTTTCATTGATGCTCAATCAAGTGCCGAGTTGTGGCCCGCGCTTTGCAGCCACTCACAATGGTGTTTCTCTATCCGGAACGACGGCTGAGAACCCTTTCATAGATCGTTTACGCCTATGCTGGAAAAATACAAATCAGGATTTGCTTCATTTCTTCGACCCCTGGTGCGCCTTCTCGCCCGACTGCACATTCATCCGAATATGGTTACGGTTGCCGGCACCCTGGTATTTGCGGCAGCGGGATATGCCGCGGCTCTTGGGTATTGGGGGTGGTCGGTACCGATTGGCCTGATCGGAGCCGGGCTCGACGGGGTTGACGGTGTTCTTGCGCGGGAACACGGAAAAAAGACAGTATTTGGCGGCATTCTGGACTCGGTATGTGATCGTTTCACCGAAATCTTCTGGCTGTCCGGTATCCTGGCCTTCTATCTTCGGACCTCTCCCGGTGACTGGATTCCCACAGCTCTGGTACTTGTAGCCATAACGGGTTCTCTTACAATCAGTTATATCAAGGCACGAGCCGAAGCGGCCGGGGTAGAATGCAAGGGCGGAATTATGCAACGCCCCGAACGCCTCATACTCATTGCCGTCCTCCTCCTCACCAACCCGACGGTCATGCTGTGGGGACTGGGGATACTCGGGGCGCTCTCGTTCTTCACCGTCTTTGAGAGGATTCTGATTTCCTACCGAAACGCGAAAAGATTGTTCGAAGCCTCCACGGAGCCGCGCAAAGAAAAGTCGATCATCCACGAAACCCGATGAGAACAGGGCATCGATGTCCGGGTCTCGGGATCATTCACCGTTCGTTTCCAGAGTCAGAACCACCAGCAGGCCTCAAAATTCGGAATCGGTGTCGGATTCGAGAGGTCGGGGTGCGAAGACAGAATCGATTCCGAGTCCGACACCGAGTCCGATTTGTGGGAGGTTACAATGAGTAACGACTCGAATCTCGCATTATGCACTGCTGCATATCAAAGCAAGAAACTAATACTGCTGAAACTCACTATATATATATTATCGAATTATGACCGTCCGCATCGTTTCCCGAATCGGGAAGTCGAATAACACGGGGGTTTCCCGAGCTTCTCGGGGGCTCTCCTTCGTAGTACCACTCGTAAAGGAGGCTTGAATGACCGCACTGGTAAGACCCGCAACGGTTGTCGCAATTGCGTGGGGCCTGGTTTTCGCGCAGAACGGCAAGGCACCCGAAACGAAAGAGAGTACCGAGAAAGAGGCCGTGAAGTCCGAAGAAAAAAAGGCTATTGAAAAAGAGCAACAGTCGGACACAGGGGAAAAAGAGACTCCAGAGCCTTCAAGAGAAAAGGCGTCCGAACAAAAAAAACCGGCTCCATCGAAGAAAACGGAAGAAAAGGCCGAAAAACCGGCACCAGCCTCAAAAAACATGACTCCCCAAGCGGAGAAAAGCGCCGAAGGCGTAACGGTGTCTCGAGCCGCGGTTGCACCCGCGATTGAAGACCGCGAGCCGGTAGGAGCCGGGGAGACATTTGCAAAGGATGGGGTCGACAGGTTGTACTTCTTCACTCAGGTCACCGGCGTCCGGGACACTCTTCAGATTGAACACCGCTGGTACCACGACGAGAACCTGGTACAAACAACCAAACTACCGGTCCGCTCGATGCGATGGCGTACCTACAGCAGTCATAGTATTGGCGATCAATCGGATGGAAGTTGGAAGGTTGAAGCGGTGAATACCGAAACCGATGAAGTTATGGAATCGGTGTCCTTTACGGTGAATTGAGCCTTGGTTCAGGCGATCTTCTTTATCGGACTCGGGATCGATTACCTTGGGGGGTAAGGAGTTGATTCCGATTCCGATTCCGATTCCGATTCCGAGTCCGAGTCCGAGTCCGAGTCCGAGTCCGATTCCGATTCCGATTGATGGGTCCGGCGGGATCTTGGGTTTCGTGGTTTTTTTTCCATTTTCTTCCGGTGTTGAGCGATAGGTTTCTACCTCCCGTGTCATACGATATGAAGAGCGGCGTGCGGGAGTAATGACTCGCACTCACGGTGGTCGAAAACACAT
>CAZEMW010000384.1:0-4517 GCA_964513105.1 uncultured Fibrobacterota bacterium | reverse complement strand
AGAATTAATACGGGCGCTTTTCGCCCCCATTTTCGTTGCTCGTCGGTTGAATACTTCCAGTATTCGTCCTCCTCACGCCTCAATGGGAACGAAAATCGCCTCGCCTGAATTCACGCCAATTGTCGGGGACCACACTAGAATCAAACGTCGGGCTTAGTGATGCATTCGGGGGGTATTTGCCTGGCGGCGCAGTGCACAAAGACCTCATTTTCACCGCAAAGCACCCATCAGTCCGGTATAAAGTCCCGTTTGGCCATCACGGCTGAATATCGGCAAACCCCGAGGACTGCTGTCGCCCGCATTTTTCTCCCGGGATCGGAACAGATTCCGATAGATTGTGCCCGGAGAAACAGTCTCCCATTGGTACGTTTTTCTTGTGGGCGACTATGCAACAATCATAGTATACTTATCCGTAATGCTAATACTGCTTCTTCCTCAGTACACATTTACTCTCTCAGCAGCGCACGACCGTCTGCGCCGGAAGTATCGCTGGTTCTAAGCAAGGTGGGTGCATTATTCGTTTCCTTACCAAAATCGCGGTTTTTGCGACAACTCTGTTTGCTATGTTGTTTGTTTCGGGATGCTATCTTCCTCGTCAGGGAGTCGGTCTCCTGTCCGTGTATGGCCGGGCGCGCAAGAACGAGAAGGTCTTGAGGTCCACCAATGATGAGAAAGTGCGAGAATTTCTCTCGCAGGCAGCATCCATAAAGCAATTTGCCGTTGATTCACTGGATCTCTCCGACGATAAGAACTACACGAAATACGTCGATACCGAAAAACGATATATGGTGGACGTGGTAACGGCCGCGCGGGCGGATTCCTTTGATCCGCATACGTGGTGCTGGCCGCTGGTAGGGTGTGTCCCGTATAAGGGCTTTTTTGAGCGCGAAGACGCCGATAAGCTGGAAACGAAGCTGAAGCGCAAAGGGTATGATGTTCACCGGTGGCGAGCCGGCGCCTTCAGCACGCTCGGGATTCTCTCCGATCCTCTATTGTCGTATATGAAAGACTATTCACTGTTCCGCCTTGCCTCGATGCTTATCCATGAACAAACACATGCTACTTTGTACCTTCGTGGCGAAGCACAGTTCAATGAAGAACTTGCCACCTTTGTGGGACGAGCAGGCGCCCTGAAATACATCGCCCATGTACGTGGAACTACCAGTGAAGAATACGTTGAGGCATGCAAATACTTGAGAGATTATGATACCTTTCTCTGTTTCATAGCCGACCTGCATGCCGAACTCGAGAATCTCTATCAAAGCGATATTCCGAAACCGGAGATCCTTGATCAGAAAAAAAAGATCATCGCCGATGCGCGCGAGAGGTTCGCGGCCGAGTACGATGACTCATACGAAACAGATCGTTTCAGGGGTTTCATAAAGGCTGATGTGAACAATGCCTATTTGTCCGCACATAACACCTACTACAAAGATCTTGATCTGTACGAAGAATTGTACCGGGGTAACGGTTGGGATCTTGCGCAGACCATCTCCGAACTGCTGGGAGCACGCAAACACGCCAAAAATCCAAAAGAGTACGTGCGTCGCCTGGTAGAAGAAAAACAACTCGCTTCCCCCTCCCCGGTTGACTAGCTCGTACTCCTTCCGGGTTTTTACGAAAGCGATTTATCTTCGAACTACTCTTGCCTCAAGCCATGACGTCGTTTCGGCGTCATACGTCCTGAAGAGATAAACCCCGGCACTGATATCTCCGATATATAATCGCTGCGGCCCCGTGCCGACGATATCCCATTGCCGTACGCGTCGCCCGCCAAGATCGTACAAGAAACAGCGGTGACCTGTTGAGACGTCTCTGTCAATGAGAACGGCGTTCGCGCGCACTCGCAACGTCGGGGGGTTCGAGCCCGACGGATTTTTCGATGTCCCGGCGACGGCGAGCTCATCGCTTTTGATAACGATCTTAGAGGACCATGGACTAAGGGTTATTTCGCTACCGGCCGGATTGCCGTCAATATCCATGTACGCTCCATTGAGCATTATCACCGAATCCCGCGGCGTTGGGTTCAGCAGTAGCACCGAGCGTCTCCGGGGATCCTCAGGCACCGCCGAAACACGATAAAGACTCACATCATCAATGGACATGCTCTTATTCTCCCCCCGAAGCTCGATCAAGAGTCGGGCGTTTTCCAGGGAAGCCGCGGGTTTGAATACTCTGCCGACCGTCTCCTTTTCCCGGCCAACCACGAAATCCGATTCAAACACATCATTCCAGGCACGGTCGTCTATTCTGATCCTCGACTGCCACGGTTCGTCGGCGATTACCGAAAAGGCGAGGAGATAGTATTCGTCTTTACTTATTGACAAAGGTTCCTGTGCGGCAAATCCGTTATATCCCCCATTGAACGTGAATGCCAGTGAGGGGCCAAGTACGGAATGGTCGACTACTTCAATGGAGGCTCCGTTGTTTACCGATTTCCACCCTTCCGAGCCGTCGTTGAAATCGCCGTTGATTATCAGATTCTCGCTCAGCGTATCCACTATAGCATAGGGCAGGCCACTATATGGGCATCCGCGTGCCTGGGAATCTCCCACCTCCGCCCAGGTTTGAGAGGAATAGACCCGGCCTCCTGAAGCCGACTCGTGTATGAGCGCATTCGTATACGGATTACAGTAGTAGTTTCCGGAAAAATTGGCCCAGGTAGTAGCTTTTTCAAAAAGGGCAAACACGACATCGCGTTCTTGGTGAAGGGAGTAGAAGACGTTGTTGGTCACCTCATTGTTATTGTTTTCCGACGCATTGTCGAGCATGTCGAAGAACACCAGTTCACCGGCATTATTGTAAACGATATTGTTTGCGATTCGGCTGTCGTAGGTGTCTATACCTATAATTCCATTGTTTCTGTTGTTGTAAATTGTATTGTTCTCTAAAATAACGTTTTTGTTGTTATTTCCTCCACAATAGAACCCGTTCGCCCGTATAATATTCTTTTCCGGCACACCTTCACGGTTTCCGTAAGCTCCTGCTATGAAGTTACGTCGTGCGACTATGTCGGTCTTGTGGAAAGGAATGGCGACTCCTCCCCCGTCGTTAAGCGTCAGCGCGGTGTTGGTGACAATGTTCTCCTCTATTGTCGTGAATGACCCCATGGTAATTCCCAGATATCCGATACTGTCCACGACGCATCGACGGACGGTGCCGTGATCGCCGATGATGATGCCTTGGGATCCCCATGCGTCTCCGTACCCCCCAACAAGCCCGAGTCGGCGGACCGTGCAGAACTCTACCACGCTGCCTTCTCCGCCCGACTGAATACCATTGTTGAGTCCATCGGTTACCGTGCAGTGGGAAATGAGATTATTCTTTCCAAAAAGCTCGACCGGTTGGCCGCGGACGCAAAAGAAATCGCATTCCGTAACTTCGATGCCGGGGTTGTTGTTGGAGCAATACAGCGATCGCCTATCCTGATATGCGAAGGCAAGTCCCTCGAAGCGAATGTGTCCCGTTCCCCATTGAACCTCGATACCCGTTTCGCGTTTTACTGCCCAAAACAGATGTTCCGAGGGATCACGATCCGTGTATATGTATACCATCGATTCATCTTCGTCGTAGAACCACTCGCCTTCGGCATCCAGAAAGCTTTTCGCTTTGTCGAGGTAGTAGCCGTATCCCTCACCGCCGTTGTAGGTCGTTGTGCTTTCCAGGGTAATCTGTCCCGCCGCCGCCCCAACTATGCGTCTTCGTTCGAACGTCCAGTCATTGGTCCGCACAACAGCATCGGCACCGATGTAGGTATCGGCCGACTCAGTTAAGTTTGCTGCGTCCGTCACTCTTTTCTTGTCGGCCATTTCATTATCCATGATGAAGAACCCGCTGTTGGGGGTGCGTGCAAAGCGCAAAAGTTCTCTGTCTCGATAAAGATGATACGGCTTGAACGAAATGGAAGTCCGATATACCCCGCCTCCCGCGTCCTCCCAGTTACCAATAGTTTCGGCGCCGCAGATAAGTGGTTTGTCTCCAGAGCCGTACGACGTTATCAGAATGGGATTGCTCTCGGCACCCGAATTTCGAACTTTCCCCGATTCCCGGAACACATCTCCTTTTCTCAGGTAGATTATATCCCCGGGGGCGGAGATCTTATCCAATGCCGCGGCAATGGTCGCAAACGGCGCCGCTTCGGACAGTCCGTCGTTCTGATCGCTTCCCGAGGAGGAAGAAACGTAGTAGTCTGCGGCGAACGTGAAGGTCACAGTCGCCGAAAAGAGAGCCAGAGTTAAAAAACATCTCATTCTTCTTTTAAGTGCATGCAGCGTCTCTCTCATCATGTCCATCCTCACACGGTAACTGGTTTTAAAGTCTCGCTCAAAAAGTGAACCTCGGTATTGCACTGACGCTTTACCGGAGGAGCAGAAAAACATCTCGGTGTTGAGAGATTCTTTTTCGAATGACCGCGCAAACAAATGGGGACGATCGATATACGAACAGCCACAGGAGCCGAACAGAAGTCGCGATACCTGTTTAGTGCCTGTCCGATCACCCCATTCAGCGCCTCGACC
>CAZEMW010000383.1:0-4547 GCA_964513105.1 uncultured Fibrobacterota bacterium | reverse complement strand
GTGTTGACCCGTACTATTTGGCATACAAAGCTGAAGAAATGGGCCACCACCCCCAGCTTATACTTGCAGGCAGACGAATCAATGACGGAATGGGACGCTACTTTGCCCGGAATATAATTAAGCAGCTGATCAACAGTGGAGTGACCATTAAGTCCTCCCGGGTACTGATCTGCGGCGCCACTTTCAAAGAAAACGTTCCGGACACTCGAAACTCAAAGGTTTTCGATATTATCAGAGAGTTGCGCGATTTTGGCCTTATAGTGGAAGTCTGGGATCCAATCGCGGAGCTTGGAGCCGTCTTTACGGACTTAGAAATGGATCCTAAGATGACTCCGTCTGCTGGGAGTTACGATGCCGTCGTGTTGGCTGTATCACATAAGGCATTTCTTGAGCGGGGTATGCAAGGGCTACGGAAATATTTGAAATCCGGAGGATTGTTTTTTGACATTATGGAGTCATTGAAGTGAAGATTCTGATCTGCATACAGTGCGAAACTCCCTCTCCCGGTGTGCCGGGAAGTAGAACGATTCGGCGGCGCACAAACCTCTCAGCCCCGGCCGCTGCGCTCGGTGTCGACAGATCAAAGGCGGCTTCGGAATAGGAGAAACCACAGAGAGCACGGAGGACACAGAGAAGAATTAAAGTGGTTCTCTGTTGCCGGATGTCTATTTCGATGTAGGGGAGAGGTGGATGGTACCGCCGACGGCCTTTTTTGTAGCACGTTGAAAAGAACTGAATATGGACAACACGAGCAGAAAACAAATCAGGGAAGTGATCGAGAAAGCGGCAGCGATCCTTCGTACGTATGGTGCAACCGAAGTCTATCTCTTTGGCTCCGCCCGCGGCGGGAATTTCGATTTTGAGCATTCGGATTTAGACATTTCCGTCAGTGGAATACCAGGAAAGGGTTTCTATAGTGCTGTCGGTGAGACAATGTGTAGCATTGGGATGGAGCTTGATGTGATCGACCTTGATGCAGGTACGGCATTCGGCAAGTATCTCACCGAACACGGGGAGCTTGAGCGTGTCGACTAAACTGGTCGAGCAAATCGATTTTGAGCGGGGCGGGCTCAGGCTGTTGTTGGCCGAGAGCCGCGACCTCATCGACAACAGCAGACGCGAAGGGGAATAGGTGTTTTCTCTAAGAGAATTGCGCGAGAAGAGAATTAAGCGAGCATTAGAATGCATCCTGAAGCTTTGTGTGGGTAAGCTTGAGCATGCGAACGCGAAATAAAATCCCCGACAAGTCCCACAAACAAAGGCCGTGCCTATTCTCGTCGGTTCGGCAGGGCAATATCCCGGGTCGGATATCTTGAATGAGGTCCTGCCCGTGGGAAAGGCAAGACACGCCGGAGAAAAGGCAACCGAACATGAATGCCGTAATCCGGGACCAGGCTTTTGCCGTCCGGCGGGCACCTTTTGCAGCCCGCCCGGGCGGTTTTGCAGGGTGTTGAGCCGCTTCTGCATGTGGGTGATCCGGTTTTGCACGGGGTTCGAGCCGTTTTTGCAGGTGATTGAGACGGTTTTGCCGCCGGGCAAGGGGGTTTTGCCGTCCGGCGGGGCGGTTTTGCAGGTGAGTGACCCGGTTTTGCAGGCAGTTGCCGGAGCCACGTCGCGTATCCGCGGACAGTCCACCACAAGGTCGCCGGCCGAATCAATGACGGAATGGGACGCTACTTTGCCCGAAAATAGATAAGCAGCTGATCAACAGTGGAGTGACAATTAAGTCCTCTCGGGTATTGATCTGCGGAGCTACTTTCAAAGAAAACGTTCCGGACATTCGGCGTCAACAAAAAATATGCCGAAACCCGAACCACCAACCCCACTGCGTTTCCTGCCCCCACACCCTTCTAAGCTACCAAGGCATTCCAAAGCATTTTTTTTTCTCGCTCGCCCGGCGCAACAAAGCGGATTTCCGGACAGGCACTAAGCCGGGAAAGCCGGAAGATCAAAGATCGAAAATCAGACTTCGGCGCCGCTCAGTCACCAAAGATCAAACAGATAATTCCTTTGTCTGACAAATAATACGCTAAGACTTGTGCTGAGCGTGCCAAAGTGAAGCGTGGATTTGTCAGACAGACAGTCTAAATAGTGCCCCATTTCAGCTTATCGATATTCATGGTATTTGCCGAACACCGCACTGAAAAAGTATGTCGCCACCATTGTTTTTGTTAGAAAAAGCATAGTGATGCTTCCGTTTTTGCACATTTTGTAGTATATTGAGGCTATGCATACGTATCCGCGACTTCTCAACCCCGCCGAAGAATCTCGACGGAAGTCGATCTATCTGTTCGGCGCACGACAGACCGGCAAGAGCACGCTGCTCAGAGCTACGTTGCCCGAGGCGCTCTGTTTTGATCTGCTGCTCTCCGAGCTTTTTCTTGATCTTAGTCGTCGACCACAGTTGCTGCGAGAGCGGGTCCTATCACAAAAGGAACGAATTACGGCATCGAATACCCCGGTACTCATCGATGAGATTCAGAAACTGCCGGTGCTGCTCGATGAGGTTCATCATCTTATCGAAACCCACGGCATTCGTTTCGTCTTGACCGGAAGCAGCCCCCGAAAGCTAAAACGCGGTGGCGTTAATCTTCTGGGGGGGCGGGCTCGAACTCGTCATCTCTTTCCTCTGGTCAGTGCGGAAGTGTCCGATTTCGATCTTCTTCGAGCGCTCAATTTCGGCACTATCCCCAGTATCTATCTCTCCGACGATCCTATCGACGACCTCAAAGCCTATTGCGGCGACTACCTTCAGCAGGAGATCCAAGCCGAAGGGCTTGTGCGTAATATCGGTGTTTTTTCGCGGTTTTTGGAAACGGCGGCGCTATCCAACGGCGAGTTGATCAACTTCGAGTCACTTGCCGGCGACTCCGCCGTGACCGCCCAGACCATACGGGAATATTTCACGATCCTGGAGGATACGCTGATCGGTTTCATGCTGCCGCCGTTTCGAAAAGTGGTCCACCGCAAAGCGGTCGGCAAGGCCAAGTTCTATTTCTTCGATGTGGGCGTTGCCAACATCCTGGCTCAGCGACTGGAGATCAGGGAAAGGTCGGAACTCTTCGGCAGAGCGTTTGAGCACTTCATTTATGGTGAATTGCGGGCGTACCGCGAATACCGGAAGGACAGTCGCCCCCTTTCGTTCTGGCGTGATTATCGGGGGCATGAGGTCGATTTTATCCTGGGCGATAGTCTTGCTCTCGAGGTGAAGTCGACCAATCTGGTGACGGGAAAGCACACCAGGGGGCTGCGCATGCTTACCGAAGAGGCGCCTTTCAGGCACAAGGTGATAGTGTCGCTGGATGCGGCGCCGCGCAAAATCGGCGACATCGACGTGCTGCCGTGGAGCGAGTTTCTGGCGCGGTTGTGGAATGGAGAATACAAATAGCGACTTCGGGATGAGAGAAACCACAGAGAGCTTGGCGCGGCAAAGCCGCAACCAAAGAATTCCATCTTCTCGTGCTCGTGCGCGTAACTCGTAATCGAGTATTTGTTGCGAGCACCATCGCGGCAGGTGGTGCAAATTCAGCCTTCCTGGTCATCCCGACTTCGGCGCCTCATGGGAGAGTCTCGTGGTGGAGAATATCCTTTCGCACCTCGGGCCCGCGGTTTCCGCTTCGTTCTACCGCACGGCACGCTGCCCCGCACTTCGGCTAGCGGCAAACCGGTCTCTCGTGCGGTGACGGCAAGAAAATGCAAGTACAAGATGCATATTTCATGAAATTTGCCAAATAGCATGGCAATTTCTATACTTGTTGCATGAGCGACACTATTTCCATACCTCGAAAACTCAGTGTTCGACCGATTCTCGAGCGCCGATCCTGTTTTCTGTTCGGTCCCCGCCAGACAGGAAAATCCTGGATGATAAGAGATCTGTTCGCGGGCTGCAAGGTCTACAACCTTCTGAACAGCAGTATCTGCGTGAGGAGATTGCCGCCGAAGCGGTGGTGAGAAACGTCCCGGCGTTCAGCCGCTTTTTGACGGTAGCCGCATCGTGCCATGGGCAGATCGTGAATCAATCCAACGTGGCGGCCGATGCACAAGTATCGCGCACAACGGTACACGAGTACTACGAAATTCTGAAAGACACATTGATGGGATATGAACTTCCTGCATGGAAGAAAACGAGTCGGCGAAAACCATTCAGTACCTCGAAATTCTATCTGTTCGACAGCGGCGTTGCTCGTTCACTTCAACGACGCAGGGGACTTCAATTCGGAGCAACCGAGAGTGGTGAGGCGTTCGAGACCTATATCCTTCACGAGATTCGAGCGTGTCTCGACTATAACGCCCTCGATGCGGAGGTGATGTATTGGCGGAGCACTTCCGGCTTTGAGGTCGATTTCATTCTCGGCGACACAACAGCCGTTGAGGTGAAGGCCAAGACAAACGTGGCGGGACACGATCTAAAAGGGATGCGTGCGCTTAAGGAGGAGACTTCGTTCAAAAAGTACGTCGTCGTTTCCCTGGAAGAAACGCCACGCGTAGTCGACGGCATAGAGATTTGGCCGTGGGAGGTTTTCCTCCGTGCGCTCTGGGAAGGTGAA
>CAZEMW010000382.1:0-4552 GCA_964513105.1 uncultured Fibrobacterota bacterium | reverse complement strand
CCGCTGCCGCATTCCCGGATGCACGGCCGTCCCAGGGGTGATGTTTCCACGGTGTCTGTTTTGTTAATCCGTCGCTGTCGTCACTCCCGGTTTCGTAATCGATGTACCGCACCTGTGATCCCTTTTCAAACACAAATGCTTTGGGTGACCAGCGTAGATCACCAGTCTCGACCACTTCGGCGTGAGGATCCTGCCAAGAATACTCGACCGCCGACACTATGTTTACAATAACTAGCAATGCGGCCGATATCATTGCACCAGAAGACCGCCTTGCCTCTCCGAATCTGTTATGTCCCATACTCCGAACTCCTCCGTTACACGTTAGATACTGTTGCCGACAAATCCACATTCGGGTCACTGAGTATTGTGGAAGTGTTGGTTGATTTTGTCCTGCGTATATAGTTCTTCTTAGCCGGTGACGTTTACCGGCTAAGTAGAACTTATGCCCTTTGGGTGCAGCTTTTTATGCCGCAATACAATAGCGATGTTCTTCCGCATAATGCGGCTTAGTGAACCAATACATTCGAGTCATCCATCCAAGACGCGGTTTTGCAACTCAGGTAATTGGTCGCGTACCGTGAATCCAACGACCAAGTCGAGCCAATTACCTTTCCCCGATGCCATCCTTCTCCTTCTCGTTCTCGTTCTCGTTCTCGTGCTCGTTCTCGTTCTCGTGCTCGTGCTCGTAATCGTAATCGAACATCCTCTTTCCAGCCCGAGACCGTTCCTCATGATCGCATGATCGCACGGTTTGCGTGTTCCCTCACCTCTTCACCCCGATTTTCACTCGTTCCGACCCACGACGCCCGTTCACCGAATACTCAACAATCAGGATATAGGTGCCTTGCCCAACATACCGACCATTATCGTTTCGTCCGTCCCAGCGCATCGACAACGCGTCGGAACTCAGTTTGAGTTTCTTTGTGCAGACGACATTACCGGTTCCGTCCATAATCCGCGCCGTCCCCTCCGAATCACCGCTCAGCATCCCCACTCTCGCATGGGGACGCAACATGAACACAAACTCCCGCTCGGAGGGCTTGAACAGGGTCGGCCCATAGTGCTTTTCGATCGGCCGACGCTCCGTTTTCACCACAACCGGGACTCTGCGGTTTTCAGGATATGTTTGATAGTTGTGACGAAGGTCGCGAACGGAATTCTCCGATTTCCTGGTATTGATGCTTATCATCGCGCCGGGAGGTACCGCTTCATTCAGTGTTCCCGAAGGAACCACGACCAGTGCCCGAAGAATCGTTCCCTGAATCCTGATATCCTGCAGTTTAAGAGGAGAATTAATACCGTGGTACACAAATGGTATGCTCCCTTTCTGCACCACCGGCTCTGAGAACTTCACGACAAGGGTATCGTAATAGTACCCGCGACTCGCTTCATCCGCAACTCGATACGATGCGGATACGAGTACCGGAGCAACGCTGTCATGCACTACGAAGGGGGTAGAATTGAAGCCCCCCCCGGAATCCCGGACCTCTCCGTACGCACCGGGTTCGAATCCGGTGACCACGGGAGTAAACGGATCGTCCGAAAAATCCACTGAAATCGTCTGATCGTCTATTTGCTGTGGCACACGGGTAACCCATTGATCTTCATCGTGCGGTGCTCGAAGATAAATGAGTTGCGGTAATATTGAAAGGACACTGTCAAAGCCAATTTCCGCATAATCAATTTCTCCATCGGCATCGCGATCTCTGTAGAAGGCGCGGGAAACCGCAATTCCGGGTAAATAGCGGTACAGTTCATATCCCACTTCGCCGGCGGAGTACTCATTCTCGTATGCCGGAAGAGGAACAGCCCGAAAAACGAGCCCCTTTTGCCCCCCGGCAAGATCGAGTTCAATGCCGTCGGCGGGATTGTAGATCTTTCTACTTTCGGTGGTTAACTCACAGTCCACCGTGTCGTTACATACCCGGTACCATATCTCCCGGTATGCCGATTGATCGGTGTTCTCGAAATGAACCGTGACCTTTTTTTCTTTGAACACTTTCCCCCGGGGGCGCGGAACAGGAATGCCGAGCTGATTGAGAGCGTAGATATACAACACAGTGTCCGCTGGACTGGGAAGATATTCGTCTTCATGACCGGGCTTGGGACGTGCCTGAAAGATCATTCGACGATATCCTTCGTCCTTCAGGTCAATTTCAATGCCGTATGTGGGGTCGTACCTGACGGCGTCCTGCAAGGAACAATCGCCGGGATCATTACAGAGGGAATAGTAGATCTCCCGTACACCGTCCTGGTAGGACGGTTGGAACCTCACCGTAAACTGCTGCAGGGTCTTGGTACCTCCCTCGGGGTCCGGAACCGGCGTTTGCAGCGGTGAAACACTGCATGGATCGACCTTCACGCTGTGGGACTTCGATACCACGCGTCCGCAGGCACCGTTCTCGACAACCGCTCGGAAGGTTCGATCGGTACGGCCTACCGGAACCGATATCGTGGAAGAAGTCTCAAGGATGTCCTTCCACTCGGCCGCGTTCACCGACCACTGCCAATTTACAATACGACCGTCATAGCCGGATAGGCTCAGCTCGACCGTTCCTTCACACTCCGCATTCGACGGCCCGGCAATAATCCCTCCCGCTCCCGATGAGGTGGTATTGACTAGTAACGGGTCGGATACCGGACTGGAGCCGCACGCACTATTTGCGGTCACACGGATTTCTCCTCCCGACGCGCCGAAATCGATCAAGGCGACATTTGTAGTGGAATTTGTCGAAGCGCCCCCGGGCAAATCCCAGGTGTAGCTCAAGGCGTTGTCGTCGAAAGGTACCGAATACCGTACCTGCGCTGCATTGGCGCAGACCTCGTTCGGCCCAGTTGGTGTTGCCGGTTTTTCAGGTGCGCTATCGATAACCTGGACGATGGCACTCTGCTCCAGGACCACGGTTCCGCATCCGGCGGTTGTTGCGCGAACCGTTATCTCGTTGCTGCCCCGGTTCAACCATTTACTCGGAATATCAAATGTCAGAGATCCTCCGGTGCCGTCTGTTTCTTCACTGACTCCGGTATTACCGACAAATGCCTGATATCGCACTCCCATCTGTGTTCGTTCAACCATCACGGAGCCGTCTCCGGCACACACCGAATTCCCCGTCACCGGCAAATCACGCTCAGGGGAAGAACGTAGAACAATCACGCCTTTGTTGTCGAGAGACTCCCAGCCGCAGCCTCCGCCGTCGGTATGACGCACCTGAACGTCGAAGACATTGGCGCCCGGTTTGAGGATCGACGGATCAAATGGATTAAGCGGGAGCTTATTGTCATTGTGGAGGGAACCCCACTTGGTGCCTTTGCCGGGACACACTTCGACATCGTTTACTGCATCGTACAGTCGATATTCGAAACCGCCGACTCCGTCCCCTTGAGGATGGACTACCTCCACAACACCGTTTCCACCGGCGCAAATAGTGTCGGGAAGCACCTCGAGAGTCAGATCATAGTCTTCGGCAATCCACGACGGTTGCGCGTCCTTATCGAAATCACATAACCAGCAGGAGAAATCGAGCTTTTTGGGTGGGCACCCGTCAATTATGGCAGCGAAACCAAGGGTAACGGTGTCTCCCTCAGGCAATTCGTCCCGAGGAAATGGAATAGCAAGGTCCGGTTCACGATCGTTCTGATCAACGGTGTCGACCAGTACGCGTTCGCCGATCAGATTTCCGTTCAGTGTTCCCTGTATGTACACCGGGTATGGAGTACCGTCGTCATAGTTGTTCTCTGATATCCAGATGTATTCGTCCTCGGGACATATGGTAGTGCCGGCCTTGTCGTGCGCCCGTATTCCACCTTCGGGATACTGCTTGTCGTGTAAATGAAACGCTACCGCACGCTTCAACTCTTCCACGCAATCCCCCGCGCGAGCGTGCACCTTTATAACAAAATCGGCATCGGCGAACTTCTCCAGTTTTTCTCCCGGAATGACCAGAACGATCGAATCACCCACTCCTACATACGAATCGCTCATCTTTTTCGACTCGTGGTACGCTTCGTAGGTCACCCCCGGTTCGGGATTATAGACGGTGATCTCGGCGGCCACGCCGATACAGAGATTCTTGTAATTACCCGCGGTTTCGAGGTCCCCATTGAGCCTGTCGACCTTGGTGACGATGGCGGTATCCACAAGTACCACCTCGGAGCAGAACTCATTTTCGGCTTCGATTACGACCTTGTTTGGTCCCATTGCGAATTCGCTACCGGGAATTTGGAATACGATACGGTCGCCGGAGCCCTTTTTTCTTCCGGAAATGTAATCCGAATCGATAATCCTGGCTCGATAGGTTATGTCTTTCGCACCCTTTTCCAGTTCTATGAAAGCATCCCCATCGCGACACACCGTACCGTCCGAGACTGAGAGCGTTGTGTCCGGCGAGGGATGTACAAAAAACCGCTCGTGAGCGGCTATGACAATGTTGCAGCTCGAACCGATACCCTCTCCCAGCGCAAGCGCGCTTATTTCCCGTTCGTCGGGACCGGGCTCGAACGAGCCGCCGGGAATGAACAGCTCGATAGTATCGGCCTCCTGATCACAATACAC
>CAZEMW010000381.1:0-4554 GCA_964513105.1 uncultured Fibrobacterota bacterium | reverse complement strand
GCTTACGTTCCATGGATTGGCAATGGATGTTCTTCATACCCCGGGCCACAGCAAACACCAGCTCTCCTTCCTGTTTCCCGAATTGAATGCGGTATTCACCGGTGACACGCTCTTTTGCGGCGGTTGTGGACGGATATTCGGGAGTAACCATGAGGTCATGTGGGGGTCTTTAAAACGACTCGCAGGCCTTCCCGATGAAACGCTGGTGTATTGCGGGCATGAATACACCGAGGAAAACCTTTCGTTTGCTCTGACGATGCTGCCCGGGGATCACGCGCTGGTGGAGCGGCTTGAAGAAACACGGCAACTACGAAGAAACGGCCGCCCGACGGTGCCATCGACCATCGGAGAAGAAAAAAGAACCAACATTTTCCTTCGGGCTCGTGAGAAAGCGGTCAAGACCGCGTTGGAAATGGAGACCGCCGATGATGCCGCGGTGTTTGCGGAATTGCGTCGCAGGAAAGATCGGTATTAACCGATTCATTTGTGCGGGTCTCAGAGTAGCCAATCCCGGGATCGCAGGTGATGAACCCGAGTCTGGTTCTCCGGCAAGGTTGTTTTCTGTCGGAAAACGTTTTGTATCCTCATATAGTGCAACTTCCCTTCATCGGTCCTATCTTTCTAAGGTGAGAACGAAAAAAGCTGGAAACGACCATCCGTCAAGGGGATAGCACCTCCTTGCACCAGGAAGAGGAGAATATGGAGAAAATCACTATCATTATACTGGCTGCAATAATGGGGGCGTATGCGGGTATCGGCGCCATTTGCGGAACCGTCCACGAGAAGGTCTCGGATTCGCCTCTCGAAGGAGCGCTCGTGGTACTCGCCGGCGGTAAATTCGACATCATGTACCGAGATTCCGCCCATAGCGACGCCGAGGGTACCTTCTGTTTCGACAGCCTTCCGGCAGGGGCGGATTTCAGCCTGTATGTTTTGAAAGATGGTTTTTTTCCCGACTCAGAATACCCGGTTTTTTCGCGCCGTGATTCCGTTGTGATGAAGCATTTCCGCCTTAGCGCTGTCGAGTATATATCCGGCACGGTGATCGATGAGCAATCACGAGCACCTTTAGTCGGCGCCGTTGTGTGCACCGGGGATCTTCTTGACACTACGGACGGCGGTGGAAAATTCTCGTTACCGATTTCATCCGACCTGTTGAAACTGCGAGTCAGGAAACCGGGATACTTAACCACAGCATACGCGGTACAGGAGGATGAGGAAGAATTGAAACTGGAATTGCCGCCCATTCCGGAGGGAATTTCCGACCTGCCACATATGGAGATCCTTGTGTCGGATTTCGCCCTGGACAACCCAATTTCGGGAGCGGAAGTTGATGTGAAGCTGGTAAAAACACAAAAGGACTCCGATCTTGATACTCAATTGACGACTGGGCCCGACGGATTGGTTCGTTTGACCGGATTGCCGTATGTTCAGGAACAATGGGCATCGCGTTGCTTTCGCTTTTCAGGGGAAGGATATCTCATCCACGTGTCTGTAGAGGGATACAGGGACCGAAGAATCGGGCCGTTCAGGGTATTCGAAAATGAAATCTACCGTCTGAATGTTCCTGTTAAGAAGGAAGTTGTTCTCCACACCCGGGTATTGGATACCGAGGGGAAGCCAGTGTACGGTGCCGGACTCGCAAGATTCGAGTTGGGACAGGTTCACTATAGCACCACGGATGAAAACGGTTGGTCGGCCTGGAGCGGATTCCTGCCCGGAGAATACGACATCACCGTGGTCGCCGTGGGAATGGAAACCAGGGTCGTAAAATGTGTTGTTTCGGGGGAGGATTTCAGCGATACTCAAACGGTGACTCTTCAGCCCTTCGAGCAGGGAAAAACGCTTTCGGGTCATCTTGTGTCCGAAAATGACGAACCGTTCGAAGCCGGGATGCCGCAACATGTGGATTCGGTTGTGACGTTCACCGCCGATCTTCCCCAATCCAGGTTAACACTGGTTACCTTCAGAGATTCAACAGCGTTCCGCTTCAACGGTATCCCTCAGGAAGTCGATTCAGGGTTCCTGAATTTTGAGGGCGCGGAAATGCAGAAGATCTTTCTGGAAGATTCCGCTACGTATACCGAATTGCGTTTCTATCCTCCGACTATCGACACAAAACGGAACCCGGCGTCGTCCGGCGACCGGCTTAAACCGTATCTCAGTGGTACGGTGCTCCATTTGGGAGGCTCTTCGAGCCGGCGATACATCGTGAAGCTGTTTGATATGAGAGGGCGGCTGGTTTACCGGCAAAACGTAACGAAGAGCACCGGCATTCTGGATTTCTCAAAGGTGGTTACGGAATTGAACGGCTTTTTCGCCTGTTCGGTCACCGATGAAAAACTGTGTCGTCAGTCATTTCCCCTCCTCATGAAAAACTGACGCAGCACTTGTGCGAAAACGCCTGGAACGGGCATCTTCTCGATTGGAATCGGGACTTGGTGTCCGTTTGTTTTTCCGGGACAGCCGGTACTTATCCCAGGTTCATCAGGCTCTCAAGCGCTTCCGTCACCGGAGCCGGGATTCGTCTCGCTTTGCCGTCGTCGGATACGCAAGCCAGAGATACGGTCCCGACCACCAGGAGTTCGCCTTCATGGCGGATTTCGGTTTTAAACGAAACCTTTATGGACGACAGGTCGGAAATCGTTGACTGTACATCGAGAAGATCGTTGTATTTTGCAGGCCGACGATATTTTACATGCGCTTCAATAACAGCGAAAAGAAGACCTTCCTTCTGGTACTCGCAAAGTTCGATGCCCTGATCCCGCAACAACTCCGTGCGGCTTCGTTCCATGTATCGGAGATAATTGGCATAATAGACCACGTTCCCGCAGTCGGTGTCCTCGTAGTATACCCGAATTTTCATTGATCACGTCTTTTCTATGTCGAGTTCTTTGATCTTGCGCCAGAGAGTTGATCGGGATACTCCCAGTTTTTTTGCTGTTTCGGTGTAGTTGTAATCGAGAACACGAAGTGCATTCCGTATGTGCTGCTTTTCGAGTTCCTGTAGGGTGATTATCTCCGCCGGGCTTTCGGGCCGTGGCCCGCCGGTTCGGGGGGCGTTTAGAAGCAATCGTCCTTTCAGCATGAATTCGGGCAGTTCACGTTCGGTAATCTCGCTTCCCTCGGACAGAACCACCGCATGTTCTATAATATTTTCGAGCTCCCGGACATTGCCGGGATAGTCGTAATTTGCCAGTATCGCCTCGGCGGCGGGATTGATCCGGTTGACGTCTTTGTCAAGAAGTTGATTGTAGCGGTGGACAAACAGTCGTATGAGATTGGGTATGGTTTCCCTTCGATATCGAAGTGGCGGCAGGTGCAGATAGAACACGTTCAGCCGGTAGAATAGATCTTCTCTGAATGTACCTTCCTCAACGAGGGTGGGAAGATCCTTGTTTGTCGCCGCTATGATACGCACATTAACCGTGCGGTCGGTCGTATCACCGACTCGTCGAAATGAGCGCTCCTGCAGAAACCGAAGCAGTTTGACCTGCGCCTGCGGCGTAAGCTCTCCGACTTCATCGAGAAACAACGTACCCATGTGGGCTTCTTCGACGAGACCCGGTTTGTCGCGATCCGCTCCGGTGAAAGCTCCCTTTCGGTGACCGAACAGTTCGCTTTCAAAGAGTGTCTCCGGAACCGCGCCGCAGTTCATAGCCGTGAATCGTCCGTCTTCTCGTCCGGAAAGGCGATGGATTATTTTCGCAAAGAATTCTTTCCCTGTACCGCTCTCTCCGCCGATGAGAACAGTCGAGGAGGTGGGGGCTATTTTTCGAGCGAGCCTGAGCACTTTCTCCATTGCCGGATTGCCGCCCATGAGGTCGGCAAAGAAGCGATTCTCGAGTTCGGTATACTCGCGGCTCCGGTCGGTTTTACTGCTGATTTTGTCTATAACGGATTTAATGTCGTCGCATCCGACAGGTTTCATCAGATAAAATGATGCCCCGTGGCGGAGTGCGTAGGTGGCTTCTTCGAGCTCGTTGATGGTGGTAAGAATGATGACCTCGGTGCGCGATGATTTTGTTTTGAGATAATTGACCAGGTCCAATTCACCGATATCGAGTTTTTCGAAATCAAGAAAGACGATGTCCGGCGGGGTATTCTCGACTTCGGAGAGAATATCGGCCTGATTAGCGGCTTTCCGGACTTCGTAATCGCCCAGGCACAGGTTTTCATCGACGCCCGATATGAACTCGCGGTCGGAGGAGGCGATCAAGACCGTTTTGCTTCGTTGCTTCATGGCAGGTGTCGAGGAACTGTTCCGGAGTAGTGAAATTCATTGATTAATCCAATTAAAATAAATGATTGCGGTCGGAAGGTCGTATTTTTTACGTTGTCCCGAACTCCCGATCCCCAATGCGGAGATCAAAGATCAAAGAACAAAGAACAAAGAACAAAGAATAAAGAATAAAGAATAAAGAATAAAGAATAAACAGAGAATTCCTTTGTCCGGCAAATAATACGCTAAAACTTGTGTTGCGATGCACTGAGCTTGCCGAAGTGAGCTTGCGTTGTGCTGCGATGCACTGAGCCTGCCGAAGTGAGCTTGCC
>CAZEMW010000380.1:0-4559 GCA_964513105.1 uncultured Fibrobacterota bacterium | reverse complement strand
TCAGGAGGTAATAGAATGCTTTTTTTCGATCCACTCTACCTGCTTTTCGCCGCGCCGGGATTGATTCTCGCCCTATGGGCCTCGGCAAAAACCAAGTCGACGTTCAACCGGTATTCACAGGTACGTTCTTCCGCCGGTTTGAGTGGGGCCGAAGCCGCTCGTCGGCTGCTGTCCCATGCCGGCATAACCAACGTTACCATAGAAGAGGTCGGCGGTTTCCTCTCCGATCATTATGATCCTTTGAAGAGATCGCTCCGATTATCCCCGAATGTGTACCGGAGTCCGTCGTTGGCATCGATCGGCGTGGCTTGCCATGAAGCCGGCCATGCGATTCAGCACCGGGATGGATATGTATGGATGCAGATGCGGTCGGCCCTGGTTCCGGCGACGAACGTGTCCAGTTGGTTGTCATATATCGTGATTATGATGGGCTTTTTGTTTCAGTCGCAGCAATTCATTCTTCTTGGTGCGATCATTTTCAGCGCCGCAGTCCTTTTTTCCATTATTACCCTGCCGGTGGAATGGGATGCGAGTAACCGGGCCAAGAAACTAATGGTTCTTGCCGGAGTTGTGCCCGACCGTGAAGCCGTCGCTGCCGGGAAGGTGCTGAATGCCGCGTTCTTGACATATCTCGCATCGGCGGTCAGTGCACTTCTGACTCTCGCGTACTATCTGATGCGCGCAGGCGTTCTGGGCGGAAACGACGATTAGCCGCACCCCATGACTGTGCGGTTTTCTGGAGGAACTTGGGTTAAGCGAATGACCTGTCCGGGGTAGTTCTGATCCGGCTGTGTGAAACGGCGATGGACGGTTGCAACCAACGCGGGCAGGCCATTGCTCAGTAAGCTTTCGGGGGAGAGTCCTGCTTGGGGTAGGCTACCGAACGGCTGAAAGATGAGAGAATGTCTTCTCCTTTGTCCAGGCATTGCCCACAAAAGTCATCCCTCGAACTGTTTTCCCTTTTCTTGGGCTGAGGCGAAGCGCCTTACGGAAATTCTCAAGCCCTTCAACCCGTTCCTCACGGTACATGCGGCACCAACCCAGAAGAGCGTGTAGTTCACCGCTTGCGGGGAACTCCTCAACCGCGGCCGAAAGCACTCGACAGGCCTCGTCGATGCGTGAAGTCTTCAGCAGAACCCGACAAAGTCCCACTATCGAATCCATTCGGTACTTACGATAATTCGTTGCAGTCATTCTTAGCGAGTCGGGGGTTCTGGATGCATCCAGGTACCAGTCTATTGCCCGTATGGTATCGGAGTGCTCCTCGGACATTTGTCCCAGGTGATATTTCGCTTCTATGCGATCGGGGGAGAGGTACAGCGCGCGATACAAGTATTTGCGTGCCGTACGGGCATCGTTCAGATGAAGAGCCGAGAATGCGATGTTAAGGTGGGCTTGCACGTAAATATCGGGGTTCTCTTCATACAGGTCACGGTCATCGCAAAGCATTCCGTAAGCGTGTATGGCTTTGCGGTATTCGCCCATTCCCATCCAGGTGTCGGCAAGCGCGGTACGGAGCGAATTGCATCGCGGGTGAACAAAAAGCTCTCCGGCGACCAGACTGAGATTTCGCTTCAGCTTTCGGCGCAGTTCGGTCGATGAATGGTACCCGGTATGTACAAAACGCACCCGGGAGCATCGGGCGAATGGTATGCCTGCTTTTTTCGCTGAATACATAACCTGCTCATGCACTCGGTTCTCGAACCGAATACGGAGGTCGCGAGGGAACATGCGTACCTGCTGAAACGTGAATGGTGAGTTGTTTTGTATCGGGTTTTCTATCAGGAACGCTACAGCATATTGCTTTTCGGAACACAGCAGTTCCCGCAACGTCGAAATGGAATCGACGGTTAAGCGATCGTCGGCATCCATCCACACAATCCACCGACCGGTACTTGCTTCAATAGCCTTGTTGCGGGGGGCACTGAAGTCATCTCGCCATTCACTATGGATCACTCGTACACCGTACTGCTCGGCAATCTCAAGGGTTTTGTCGGTTGATCCGGTATCGCAAAGCACAATTTCATCGGCAACGGCGTCTATTGAATCCAGCGCCCCGGGAAGCCGGTCCTCTTCATTTCGGACAATCAGGTTGAACGAGCACAACGGGACCGTCCGGTCGGCATAGAGCTCTTCGAGCAGCTTTTCAATACAGTACCGACGGGCGGGGGAGGCCGGGAGGTCGCGGGTTGCCTCGAGCAGAACGCGAGCTCTGTGTCGAAGGCCGTGGCGAACGAGGACTTCGGCGGATTCCAAAGCGTATTGAGTGAAGGACAGATACCCTTGTCTCAGCAGCTTCCGAAGCCGATTTTGTTTGTCTCGAAGCTCTCGGCTCTTGAGTTTGACGAGTGTTTTTTTACGCATTGTCTGCCTGCAGGATGCGGGCGCACTGTCGTTGGAAAAGCGGAGCGGAAGAGCCGAGATCGTCGGCGCTCCCGGTATCCGAACCATGTACGGTTAACAGCATGCGCGCCCCTTTTATGCTGAAACCGGATCGATGAAGCAAACTCCTTATTCTGAGTACCATCGCGATATCGTGACGGTCGTATCGCCGTTGTCCGCCGCGAGTTCTGGCAGGTTGCAGAAATCGCCGGAATTCCTTTTCCCAGTATCTTATCGTGTGCTCCGGAACGTCACAGATCCTGGCGACGTCACCAATTGAAGCAGTCTTCTCATATTCTCGAATCGTACCCATTCGCGTTTTCTCTCCTGGTCGACATAGCTGGAAACGAAGAGTGTGGGATATGCCCTCAACTGATCCTCTGAGCCGTTATCTATTCTCCATGGGGCGTTCGGAGATTAGCGTAGCAATAGGCGGACCAGGAGGGCGTATGAGGGGTAAATGGTCAAGTACCGCTGCTACAAAGCCATCGCAGATAATGAAACCGGAAAAACCTGCCTACCAGGCGGCAGGGCTTTCCTATTCCCGATCGGATTCCGGCTTTTTGTTTTTCCGAAATGCATCGGCGATGCTCTTCAGATCGCCTTCCTTACGGGTAACCGAGGCGGCCTTGTTTTCATTCTGTATTCGGGTGTAGATCTCCTCGCGGTTGACTGCAACACTCCTCGGTGCTTCGATACCGAGCTTGACATGCCTGCCGTCAAGGTCAACGACCTTTATCACGATGTTGTCACCGATCCGAATCGATTCACCCAGTTTTCGTGTGAGTACCAGCATTGCAGCTACTTTCTGAGCAGTTTTTCCTGAGTAGTATAGCGTCCGTCGTCTATGATGATCTGTCGGCCGAGCCTCTTAACTTTGTTGATAACGATTGGGCCCACCAGATTGGCCGTGGATTCGGCCGGGTTTTCATGGATGGTGACTATGACATACAATAAAATGTCTTCGGGCTTCTCTATCTGGAGTTCTAAAAGCTGCTCTTTTACCATCTTTGGTGCATAATCAGGATCAAATAGTAGTGGGTTTATGACGGCAAAGCGCAATGGGGGCTGATCGATGCTCATCAACCACTCGAACGGAAGATACTCCGGAATTCTGGACAGGACATATTCACGGGAGTCTTCAAAACCCAGTATTCCCGTTGGGAAAGAAATCACGTCCTCTTTTGAGTACACGAGATTTTTCAGAGGATCGGTCATAAAGAGAAAACTCCGCTGCAAAATAATTTTTCGAGTTGCACACATATGGTATCATTACGGCAAATCCGGTTCAAGTAATACCTGAACAGAGAGGTCTAAGTGTGTGAACTGCTCGCTTCAAGAACGAAATCGCTCCGGATCATATCAGGCGGTAGCCGTCCGGAGCGTTTCCTGTCGAGACATGGGTGTGTTAGCCTCCAAGAAGCTGCAGCACACTCTGGGGAATCATGTTGGCTTGCGAGAGCATCGCCGTCGATGATTGCTGCAGTATCTGGTTGCGGGTAAACTGCATCGTCTCGTGGGCGAAGTCGGCGTCACGAATGACGGATTCGGCCGCAGTCATGTTTTGTTCCTGATTTTCCTGATTATTCAGAGCGTGCTCGAGACGGTTTGTAATGGCACCAAGATCGGCTCGAAGCGTATTCACCGAGGAGAGCGCAACGTCGAGAGAAGTGATAGCCGTGGTGGCACCGGTTTGACTCGTGACTAACAGATCGTTCCCGGCGATGTTCAATCCACCGGTCGTTATGGCGCCGATGTACACATTAACGACGTCTGAGTTGTCGCTGTTGTCGTTGGGGCCAATGTGAAGAACACCTCCGGAACCGTTAGCCCATACTCCACTTCCGTTGAGAAGTTTCATCGAGTTATACTGCGTACCGTTGGCAATACGGTCGAGTTCTTCTTTCAGGTTATCGATTTCAACCTGTATATAACTTCGCTCGGTGGTCGTCAGAGTATCGTTTGCCGCCTGAATAGACAATTCGCGCATGCGCTGCAGCATGTCCTGAATCTCTATGAGAGCCCCTTCGGCAATATTTACAAGAGATATTCCGTCCTGGATATTCCTGTTGCCCATGGACAGCCCCCGCACTTGTGTACGCAGTTGTTCGGAGATACTGAGGCCGGCGGCATCGTCGGCGGCTCGGTTGATCCGCAGACCGGTGGAAAGCTTCTCG
>CAZEMW010000379.1:0-4565 GCA_964513105.1 uncultured Fibrobacterota bacterium | reverse complement strand
CTGGAAATCGAGCTTACCTTCACCGGTGCGGCCGGATCCGAGACGTCAAAGGCAGCTACACCTTTCTTGTCGTGCGCGGTCAAAAACAGGTAATTACCAACCACATATGCATACCCGGTATTGGAAATGCCCGCTTCGTCTTTGGACACCTCACTTACCAATTGAGGATCCTCCACGTCGGATATGTCCATAACCACAAATCCCTCGTCCGTAGTCGGTACAAATGCGTAGGGTGCCTGGATGGCAAGGTTCTGGACTCTCTTTGTGTATTCATGCTTTCCGGCTCCGGGCACCTCAATCGAATTCACGACCGAAACGTCGGACGTATCCGTAGCGTCGACCACATGAAATCCATTGTCCGAGGCCACAAAAATGTATGACTTCCCATTGTAACTATTGCTGAAATTCATCGTAAAAGGCTCATTGAGATTCAAACTTACCTTTTTCAAAATGACAGGATCCCTTGGATCACTCACGTCAACCAGAAGAAAACCGTCACAGCTCATAACAACCGCAAAGCCGTTAAAAAACTGTATCCCGTTCCTGTTGCCCCCAATTTCATCCTTTGAAATGACGGCCAGCTCGGTAAACAACTCATCTTCGCTAAATGTAACGTCCGGCAAACCCGGCCCTAATGCTCCATCAGCCGATCTGATTCCGAGGAAAAGGGCACCACATGCCACGACCGCAATGAGAGATTTTCGAAGAACCATTCTAGAACTCCTCCTGTTCGGTAAAAAGTTAAGTACCGATAGGAAGATAAATCTCGGAAAATGTGAAATAAAAGACTTTCTCTTGATAAAAAACGCATTTTTTTTCCAAAAATCTCCCCTGTTTCTTACTCATTTTTTGGCTAAAGCGGTTAAGCTACGATCTTTTCACAATATCCCGCAAACTTTCCCGCACAACAACATGCCCTCGCACCGTAACAACTCTGCCTTCCGATCTCCGAACGAGGTCGGGGTGGGCAATCGTTTCAAGGGCGAGCCGTCCCATTGCCTGGAAGTCGAACTCGTACGACGCGATCTTCATTACATACGAGATTGGCGAATTGTCGAATCCCACCAGTGAAATCCTCTGCAAGGCATCGGGACCTTTTTCCCGCAGATAGTGCATCGCAAGCACGGCGACTTCGTCGTTTGCACACACCCAGGCCGTGATACTCGAGTCACGGTATGCCCTGTCAAACGTCGGCTGCAGCATGCCTTTCATTGCCGGGAGCAGATCAAGGGCCTCCAGTGGACGAATTCTTTCATGAACCGCTTCAAACGGAAGAACTCCCGAACTTGCAAGAATTAGTCGAACCGGTGTTTTCGACCAGCCAAGAAGTTCACGCGCCGTCGGGAAACGTTCTTTTCCAGCGCATACAGGAAAGGTGGTAACCGAAGCCCCGTCTCCGGCCAGAGCGCAGGTCTCTCTCAAAGCCGTCTCACGTTCGGTTTGCCATTTGTAGACGTGTGGTGTCGCGGGTATGTAGGCGATATGTCGGTGTCCCCTTTCTATCACGCAAAGCCCCACCGTTCGCCCCGCATCATAGTTCTCTGTCCTAATCAGAAAGCAGTTCTTCCGACTCGTCTCAAACATGAGATTCCCCGTGCCGTCGATAACCACCAGCGGGACACGCGGGACCTGATTCAGTCGGTTGATCCATTCACGCGGCTTGCCGGAAACGATATACACGAACGAGGAAACACAATGCTCGGGCGGAAGAACCATCCGCTCCGGAGTGGAATCGAGTAAAAAACGTACCGGTTGCCGGCCCCGACGAAGCACCCCACGCTCAATTTCGGAGATCGCCGAAAGCGGACCGTGATTAAAGGCATGCAGCAAACGAGGCGGACCGACAATGTGTAGCGATGAGCCGGCCGACCCGGAGGTATCCCCGGACTCCAATGCATATCGTTTACCGCGACGCCGGACCAGTCCCTCACTCTCCAGCTTCCGCAATGCCCGGGAAACGGTTCTGCTTCCGTATCCGAATCGGCCGGCAAGCTCCTTGATCGAAGGAAGTCCCTCCCCCACATCCACCCGCAAACGGCCCCGCAAGAGTTCGTGCCGCAACAGGTCAACGGCTGATTCACCTGGTCGGCTTTCCACAACATCCTCACCCGGAGAAAAGCCGACGTAATAGCGTTTTCTGCTACTCCCGACCTCGGCGACAAGACCGATCTCCACGAGCTGACGGACCGCGGCATGAACTCTGGTGGGAGACGTATGAAGCGTTCGGGCAAGGACTCGCAGCGCCGGAAGTCGGCTGCCGGGTGCCCCCAGATGCTTACGAACACGACCAAGCAACTCTTCTGTATCACTCATCCGGCACCCTTCCAGTGTAGTAGCTATAGTATTTTTGGTATCTATAGTATCTAATATGCATTATCGGCACTAAATCGTACAGGCCGATTCCCCCCTTCGTACCTACATTGTATAAGAATCAAGCAGGCGGAGCCGGATGATCAGACCTGGTCCCCGAGACATCGGAGCGGATGAAACCGGCAAACACAAGATCTAAACCAATTACTGAAATGGCCCTCGAGGGAGTCCCCCCTAGAACCAGTTTTCCGGAGGAAGCGAATGAAATCACAGGATGTTCTTTTCTTGTGTATGGCGGCTGTTCTGACTATGTCCAATCGATCGACGGCAGCCGACTGGCCGATGTTCTCAGGTCCGAACGGCAACTTCACCGTTCCCGAATCGGGCCTCGATATAGTGAGCAGTTTCGACAATGCTCGGAAACTCTGGGAAAGCGAAGAAAACGATATCGGTGACGGCAAATGCTGTTACAACGTTCTCGAGCACCTCGATGAGGGTTGGGACTACCACCCCGCGGGCCAGGCACATCCTATTGTGGCCGACGGGACCATTTTCGTTTCGTACTATCGTCCAACGGGCGAATTGGCAGCCAACTCCACAATTCGAAAAGTTCCTTCGATCGAAGCGCTGGACTCGGCCTTCGGTCGCCCCGAAGCGTTCTATGGTATTCGAGCCGACGACGTACTCCTTGCGGTGGACACTTCATCGGGCGAGACGAAATGGAAGCGGGTGCAAGAAGGAAAAGGGGTCAATACAGTGCGATCGAAGCGTCCCGGGTATGGTGTCGGACCGGTGTATTACGGCGGACGGGTGTTCAGCCTGGGAACCGCCGGGATTTTGTACTGTTACGATGCTGAATCCGGTGACAGCGTATGGGAAGTGTCGGTTCCGGGATTGCACGATCATATCGCGTCGGAACTGGCCAAGGCCCTCGAAGAAGAGAAGTTTGCGAATACTCCCCGCATGCTATCCTCACTCGTAGAAGCCGGCGGGATGATAATCTGCCCCCATGCCGATGGTACAATTTCCGGAGTGAACCCGGATAACGGCGAATTTGAGTGGACGGTTGAGGATGTCCAGGAACCTTTTGCAACACCAGCAGTTTTCCATTATGAAGATCGTGAATACGTGCTTTGTCAAAACGGACATGGCACGATGTCTCTTCTGGATCCACAAACAGGAGCCATTCAATGGCAGCTCGACGGACTGGGCCCGATGTTGTTTACCCTCGTGCCCTCTGATGACCACGTGATCGTCTCCGCCGAAGCGACGGAAAAGGGCACCACTACTCATTGGGCTTGCTACCAAATCACCGATCAATCAGCAACGAAGGTGTGGGAAGCCCCGGATTACCGCTGGGGATGGTGGAACGACGACGGTGCGGGGAGAAAAATCGGAGTGGGTGACGGGATGTTCTATTTCGCCGTGACCTACAAGGGCGAAAACTCCCCGCATGGAGTATATGCTCTCGATGCTTCCGACGGAAGTTTGGTGCAACACATACCTCCTGAATCGATTCCCGAAGCCAATGGCTGGTTCTCTCAGCCGATGCCAATCGAAGACAGACTGCTTGTTTTTACCGATTACCGTCACGGCGCGAGTTCGTTTCATGCGATTCTCTTCTCGGTCGCCGAAGACGGCACTCTCACCAAGCTGGATGCCGGCCATCCGTTCGAAGGCATAGCAACGGGATACGAGGTGGATCTGCAGCCGGCCTATGCCGACGGCGTACTTTATTTCCGGACCGAAGAAGGCCGCCTGGTAGCCTACGATTTGCGGGCAGATCCATCATCCGCACAGACGACGCATGCACCGACTCCCAAGCCGACCGCGCGGCTCGGAAATGCCGTGAGGCTCACAAACAACGGGCTTGAGATTGTCTCCGTCCCCGGAAAGGCCGGAAAGATACACCGGTTTGATCTTCAGGGCAGGCAGATCAGGAACAAGAGGCATTCATTTGGAACGTCGGGGATGATCGGAAAACAGCCGTAGTTTTGTGGGTACAGGTGAAATCCATGTTTGAGAGGCTCCCCAATTTGAGGGCCTCTCGAAGCATGAACAATGTGGTCCGGGGCCGATCCCAACCAATTTCAGTTCACCGGGCTTCATGTGACACATCACAAACAAAATCGAATGGCAAAAACCAAATCAAGCCGGAGCAGCAGCGTTCGACAATGATTCACCCGTCGTCCCCGAAACCACCCCGCCGTAATCGCCGTTTCGCGCCCGACTACTTCAGAACCATCAGGTTCTCA
>CAZEMW010000378.1:0-4568 GCA_964513105.1 uncultured Fibrobacterota bacterium | reverse complement strand
GTGTTGGCCCGATATATCCAGCTCAGGACCTCGGCGACGGCACCGTAGAGCTCCGGTGGGATCTCCCGATCCAACTCAACCTGCGCAAGAAGTTCAAGGAGGTCGTCGTCCCGGTGCACCGGAATCCCACACGACTCCGCTATCCGACGAATACGATCGGCAACATGCCCGTGTCCTTTTGCCACCACACGCGGAGCGGTGCCCTCGTCGTCCTTGTAGCGCAAGGCGACAGCTCTGTCACGTTGTTTTTTTGGTAATTCGTCCATTCAATGCTCTCTCGCCCCCATTCCCGAGTACCTCAGCAAGCTCGGACCAATAAGTCCGGCAGCCCATATGCAGGCGAATTGTGGGCAACCCGCGCCACCCTCGGGAAAAGTATCGGACAGTCTCAATTATATCACTACGGATTCGGAACGTCACTTGCGATTTGCGGGCATCATCGGGACCGGGGCGGACTTTTTGGGCAGGGCATACGCGGAGTGACTCGAGGCCAATCGCGCTCGATCGGAGAGACCGATTTCAGGTGGGATCGGAATCGGCTATTCGTGAGACCAGATTCACCTGGTCGATGCTGACCTGAAGTTCACGCGCTGTCTGCTGGACGGTCAATCCTTTCCTCAGGCAGGCAACGATGCGTGCCCGGGTGGTTTTTGGAGCAGCGCCTCCCGAAGAAACAAGAGACGAGTGATCAGACACCGCGGCGAAATGCCCCGTATCCCGCGCTATTCGATACCGAATCGAATCAATCTCTTCAGGGTCGTGCGCCGAAAAAGCCTCGGGGGCTCGCTCTTCTCTGGAAGAAACGGGGATTCTTCTTCGCGGTTCCATCCGGGCTTGTTTCGCGGAAGGTCTCGCACCTGATTTTCGTCGCCGACGTCCGGCCTTCCGCAGAGAAGCCAGTATGCCGAACAGCAGCAACATTCCGGATCCCGCAGCCGTTACGGCAACCGCAACGATCATCCAGTCAAAGGCGGTTCTCGGCTGCCACAACGGGATGGTCGAAAGGACACTACCGGCATCTTCGAGGTCGGCATCATGACGGATCGCATCGAGAGAGGCGAGTCGTCGACGGACCGCTTCGATAGAATCTCGGAGTGCCGCGGTGCGGACATCGAGCCCACCAATGGATCTGCCCTCTCGTTTTCGAATCTGCTTCTCAATCTGAAGAGAGTCCAGGATACGAGACAAGCCGGCCTTTTTCGCAGTGAGTTCCATGAACGGTCCCTGCTCGGACGCAGAAAGTGCCGTGACCCAGACGACCGACAGAATCAGACAGCTCAGGCGCAAGCGCACCATTGAGGCGAGAAATCGTCGAAAAATGAATGGTAGTTCCATAGCGTCGAAACCGGTTCTCTCGATGTTTCCGCATGCCGGGAAAGCCGATTTGGCCGGCACACTTCATGAGGAACTCCCAAGTCATTATGGCTAAAAGGGATGGCGTTCCTCAATCCAAGGATATATTTTGTACCGGAAACCTGCAATCGTTTCTCGCGAATACCGACTGCCAAGTTGCAGCGGACACCACCTGATGTTATATTGATAACTACGTCTAAGACAATTGCCAAGGGGTTGTACTCATGGTACGTTTCATTGTCTATCATAATGAAGAGCCCATCAAGACCTATGAGCTTGATGAGCCCTTAGTCACTATAGGTAGACTTCCTGAAAACTCAATTTCAATAGCGAACATGGGCATTTCGCGTCGCCATGTGCGCATTGAACAGAATACCGAGCAAAGATATGTTCTCACGGACCTCAACTCGCTGAACGGTACGTTCGTTAACGGCAAGAAGGTCAAGAAGCACGAATTGAGCTCGGGTGACAAGATCGCAATCGGGAAGTACACCATACTTTTCGAATCCATGGCCGAAGAAGCGAACGTTCCTCAGTACGAGACCGCTCCTGCAGCCGCGGGATATCAGTATGAGGCAGCGCAGAATGCCCAGACACCGCCGCCTCAGCCTCAGGCAGGCGCGCCCGCTGTGCACGCTCCGGCACCACCGGCTGAGCCGAATCCGGTTCGCGAACAGGCTTCGGAGAGAAAAGCCGCACCGGCGTCTTCGGCGATTCTTATAGAAACCAACAAACATGTAGTCTACAAAATCGATAAGCCCCTCATGACCATAGGGAGTTCCGAAGACGACGACGTGTTTGTTTCCGGTTTCATGATCGGCGACGGTCACGTCATGATAGAGAAGAAAGAAGACGGCATATGGCTCGAAAGTAAGAAGATGATGGGAAAAATGAAGGTGAACGGTAGGAAAACAAATACTCATTTGCTCGAGCACAAGGACCGAATAGAGATAGGCACGAGTACGTTTCGTTACATGGAGGACAGCTAACCCCGATGCGAGTTGCAATTATTTCAGATATACATGCCAACCTGGAGGCCCTGCAGGCAGTTGCCGCCGATATAGAATCGCAGGGGATTACTCAACTGATCTGTCTGGGAGACATTGTGGGATATGGTCCTCGGCCCAATGAGTGCCTGGACCTCACAAAAGAGATTTGCCCTACCATTCTTCTCGGTAATCACGATGCCGCCGCCATTGGCCGGCTCTCAACAGAGCATTTCAACATCCATGCAAAAGTGGCAATTGAGTGGACCTCCAGTAGTCTCACGAAAGACGGCAAGGAGTTCCTTGGAGGGCTTCCCCTTGTTCGTCAGCAGGAGAATTCAACATTTGTTCATGCCACTCCATACGAGCCGAAAATGTGGTATTACATAACTTCACTCGAGGAAGCTGCATTCAATTTCCAGTTCTTTGACACTTCGTTCTGTTTTGTCGGGCACACCCACATTCCCATGATCATTGTTCTCGACAAGAAAAAAGAACTCTATGTCCACCAGGACGTAAAAATTGATTATTCGAAGCACGAAGGAAGCAGATTCCTTGTGAATGTTGGAAGTGTCGGTCAGCCCAGAGACCGGAATCCGAAGTCATGCTACGGGATTCTCGACACCGACAAGAAGCAGTTCTACTACCGCCGGGTGCAATACGACGTAGCCAAAACACAGGCACGAATGAAGAAGGAAAAGATGCCGGAGTTTCTGGTCAATCGTCTCAAAGAAGGAAGATAGATTCAATTTCGGAATTTGGATTGCGGATTGAGGATTTGAACCCAGGGACCTCCGCTCGCCCTGAGCTTGTCGTCCGTTCGTCCTGAGCTTGTCGAAGGACTACCCTGCTTCCTCGAACCTCGTACCCCGAACCCCGAACCTTCTACGCCTGAGGCTGTACGCAGAGAGAGTGACGAGAAGGAAGATTGTTTCGAATCCCACAAAAGAAAACAGAAGCTTTGCGCCACTCGAGGTAAAACCGTAGGAATGTAATCCAACACCGAGAAGGTTTACTCCCAGCCAGGCGAACATTACCAGCACCGTGCCGGCAATTGCTCCCGACGCGAAACCGATATGTTTTATCATTCCGGCCGCCCGGGCGTGAAACACCGCGGAGCACCATAGGACGATCAGTAGAGCACCGTTCTCTTTGGGATCCCAACCCCAGAACCGCCCCCAGCTCTGATCGGCCCATATCCCTCCCAGCACGGTTCCGACCGTTGTGAAGACAAGACCGAATGCGAGCACGCCGTACACGGCGCGAGCGGTAGCCTGTGAGCGGCTTGTGTCCACCGGATGGATTACCCGTTGAATCAGATACACATGAGCGATAACACCGGCGGCCATGCATCCGGCATACCCCATAATGATCGTAATCACATGGGTTGCAAGCCAGAAATTGGAGTCGAGCACGGCGACCACAACCCCCATGGTGTCCCCGTCGGCCGCATGCCTTCCGGCAATATGCAGGAACGCGAACCCGGTCACCCCGGCTACAATGAGACCAAGTGATTTCTTATTGAAGTACTCGACTACAAAGCCGAGCAGCACGCCAAGCCAGGACACCAGAACGAATGTATCGAACAGGTTCATTACCGGGGGACGTTGCATTATGAAGGCACGGGCAACGATCCCAAATGTCTCCGGAAGAATACCGAGTAGCAGAAGTAATAAGGAAATCCGCCTGAGCCACTTATTCGGAAATGCCAGTGTCAGCAGTGCCAAAAGCAAACCGGCCAGGAAAAACGCCTTCGCACGCCGGAATGGATTGACTGTGTTATAGACAGATTCAAGCTTCAACCGAGCAGTGCTGTACTGCTTTTCCATTTGAGGAATCACGAGCTTGCGAAAGGCTTCGATCGAGCGGTTGAAAGCGTCCTGATCACCCGATCGGTAATGGTCGCGCATTTGGAGAAAAAGAGTCATGGCTTCGCTGTGAGCACCGGCAGCCCCCTTTGCGGCAAGCCCCCACGGACTGAGCCAGGCGCTGTCGGACGAAGCCCCCGGCACCATGTGCAACGGTATGTCTTCGGCCGACTTCCCCAGATTGTACATCGCATGAGTCAACTCAAGAATTCTTTTGTCGGCCTCACTCCAGTTTTCTCGGTCTTCGGCCTGAACACGCTGCATGGCGGCGGACAACTGCTTTGACCGGGTTACCAGGTTAAGATACGACAATGGGTTTTGCCCCCGGGGCACTTCCAGCCGGGCGGCGACCGCCGAATCC
>CAZEMW010000377.1:0-4576 GCA_964513105.1 uncultured Fibrobacterota bacterium | reverse complement strand
GTCGTATCGAATGACACGAACACGCCGCTTCCTTTGTGGCCCGCGAACACGATACCGTCCTTTATCGCGAGAGCGCTCAGGCCCTGCATTCGAGTGGATCGAGGTTCTTCCCAAGTGTCTCCGTTATCGAACGAAAGATGGATGGCTGTTTCATTTCCGGCGGCAAGCAGCAGATGCTCGTCGCCGGACATCGTATTGACATACACCTGCGACAGCATGGAGCGCCATTTCTCTCCCACATTATCGGAATAGTACAACTGGCCTGCTCGTCCGACAAAAAGCCGCCGACCTGATTCGTGAAAGAAAAACTTCTCCAGATGAGTTCCCATCGTAGATGCTTGTACGATCTCCCATGATTTCGTCGCGAACGAATACCTCTGTAAACAGCCGTCCATCTCGGCGAAGATGTGCCCGCCGTGCATTGCCACCGCGATTGCGAGGCCCCCTCGCCCGGACCATCCTTTGGGAGATGTATAGTTGTCAAGGAGATTATCGGGATCTGTGAAACCCACACTGAGGTACACCCCGTCAGACCCGGCAACAACCATTGAATCACCGCATACGTCAACTGCATACAGTCTTCCTTTACCCACCGTCATTTCGCGCCAGTTTGGTTGCGTTTCCCCGCATCCCCAGAAGGCCTGTCCATAATAGCTAACGGCGGCGACGCATGACTGACTTTCATTTACCGACAAGTCTAGCACTAATTTAGAACAGAGACCCTTGCTGTATGAATCCATGGTAGGGATTTTTCGGACTCCGTATCCCGTAGTACCTGCGAACAAAATTCCGCCGGACTGGAGCAATACGTCAGGCTGGTTCCAAATATACAACCCCGGAATCTCTATTTGTTCCCATTCTTTCGAGGTATCGTCTCGAACATGAAATTGGTATGATGCTGCACCGGCGCCGATGCACGTACTCGCAATAAAGAGACTGTCACTCGTACCATATAAGGCCTTGACTTGTATACTGTCGCCACACAACCCCGCATTCATCTCCTTCCACTCAAGGAGCTCCGAGTCAAAACGCGCCACCCCTCCACGGTACGATCCCACAATCAATGCACTGTCGAATACGGTTATATGCCGAACCCTGTTATAGTCTGGCAGGCCTTTGTTGAGTTTCTCCCAGGTTTCCCCCAAGTCGGCTGTTCGGGCAACCCCATGGCTCCTGGAAGCGGCATACACAAAACCCTGGTGCTTGATGTAATGCGCAGGTCTCCAGAACTCGATCGACTCCATTTCCTGAAACCGCATCTCCCAGGTGTCTCCCCAGTCGGTCGAAACAATAGGAAATCCAGTTTTTGCCGATGCCCAGACGACGTCACCCAACACCGTGACGGTTCTCATTTGATTTACTTCCGCCCCGGGGGGGTGCTCCAAACCGGGATAGACATGGGTCCAGGAGTGCCCTCCGTCAAACGAGCGCCACAATCCCGCGCCCCAAGTGCCCGCGAAGACGGTATCCCCCAGAACGGCAATCGCATGTACGGTACCGGGAAAACATGTTTCCACGTACTCCCAAGTCCTGCATGTGTCGTCAGACCGGTAGAGTCCGCCCATGTAGGTTCCGGCCCAGACAACACCGTTCGCCCCCTGCTCCAAGCACATGACGTGACCGCCCTCGGGCCCTCCCGCCGATTGCCAGACCTGCGCTGAGATCACCCCGGCATGATACACGATCACCGCGACAACAATACCCACAATACGAAATCTGGATGCTACCGGTTTTTCCATTTCCTTCCTCCACGCCAAAACGGAGTGCTCTCCCATTTGCTGAAGGGAGAACACTCCTCAGGAAACAAGTCCTCGCTATTGTGCGAATGTGATTTCTATCTCGCGTTTCAGCATTTCCTCCTTCACCGCCTGATCGAAGCGCTGGTTACCCAATACAAAACGCGCCTCTGCTACGTTTCCACCAAACTCGTTCCGCTCCATCCACTCGTATACTTCAGCATTCCCGGGATCGCGCCCCATACGATCCCGAACCATACGTTCGATCGCCCGCGAGGCCACAATCCTCTCAGCCGTCGTCAAGCTGTCCGTCTTAAGGTCGGAAAGCGCGTTGCGGAGACTCGATAAGACCGCCGCACGGCTATCGGCAAACCGACTGCGGACGGCATTATGATAGTCGGATTGCGTGCCGGCTGCAACACCGCGCAAATTGAGGTCGGGGTGCATCATCTTCAATCTCACATACTCTCCCACTGCCCTCTCGATCTCATGATCCTTGAGTTTCAATTTGCGAGCTTCGGCAAGCCCCGGGGCCAATTCCGCCGCGACCAGCCTCTCGGCTACCATATTCCTGGCCTTCGTGAGTGGCATCCCTCTGCCGAGATATGGAGCCAGCTGTTCATAAGCATTTCTACAGTAGTCGTTATACTCTTTTCCGAGTATGGACGGTTCGCCACCAGTGGTGGCAATCGTTGCGTCCTCATCGACCTGCAGATCAGCCCATGAATAGGCCCAATTTTCCAGACTGGGGGCATGCCCGGTTTCATGTCTGATTTGGTAGGGCCTTGTGCCTTTCACCAATTCCCAGAACGCTTCCGCATCCAAATACTTTACCGGGATTTCCTTTGCCGCAAGTTCCTCCAACCAGGCGTCGTAAATACCCTGACGGGTGCCCGCGGCTTTGCGTAGAGCAAAAGGTAACCCCTCCATTCCTGCGCGTAGGCGATCCTCTTCGAGATCAGCTCCCATTATCGAACGATACAGCGCTTCTTCGGAATCCTCCTTGAGTTCTCGCTTGGCAGTGAGCGCTTTTCTCATTTGATCACGTTGAAGCTTTCGCACCGCATTCATCGGATCACCGTCGGCGTAGTCCATTATAGATGCAAGGTCATCGGCGGTGTACTTGGCATCAGCCACCTGAACTATGTATTCCTGCGCGGAGAGAGGAGCCGCGATAACAGCGGCAGCAATTATCCCTCTCAGTATTTTGGGCGATTTCATTGCAATGTCCTTTCCAGTACAAGTTATAAGATACCACTATTTGGTGATTCCTGCCCAATTAAGGTCGTAGCTGTCAGCCAGGTTCTCCTTGTAGTCCCCGTATTTTTTGAAGAATGAACGGTAATTCTGTGCGTAATCCCCAGTCCCCAATTTTCTCAGCCCGTAGGGGGCGTACTCTGTGGAGCCGTAATTCGCCTTCTCGTACATCCAGACATCCCCGTTTTCGTCCGTACAGAGGTAAGCAAGGGAATGTAGGTTCTCGCCGACATTGTCGTCGCCCGTGGGATCAAGTTCCCAGTAATCCGCAGGTTGTCCAGTCGGCTCTTCCGCAAGTCTTACCACGTCGAATGAGTTGATTAGTTCTTCCGGCTTGACAGACGGATCCGGGTTTACGCCCGATGTTCGACCTTGGAATACTGCCCGGTCGTTTGTGTTGGGGTCGAGGTCATCGTCTATGCAGTGCGGGTTAACTGGCCCACCATAGTACCGCTGCCCCCCTTCCAAATAGATATTGGGAAACTTGTCTTTCCAACTGGACGCTCCGTTAGGGAATTCATCCACATACATGTCACGCCACTCAAAATCCCTCGCCATGTAGTCCGCGGTCCCCCAGCAGTTGGCGTTACGGAGCCGCGTGTCCGAATTAGACGCGTAGCGATTTTCCATGTACACGGAACGCCACTTCCAGGTGGAGTAAGGGTCATAATATGTGCCGGTGCCCAAGCCCGAACTATCGAATCGAAGCGCATCAACCATTTGATTGTAGGCTTGCGAGCTGTAGACGTCCCACAATTGCAGCCATGGGTCATTGAAGCACGTTGAAGCCAGTTTTTCTGCATCCACCCGGCAGTAACCTTCCCCGGGAAGATAGGCCCACGCTTCGCCGTCATCAATAAAATCCTCAATGATGCTGCGATACTCTCTATAAAACGTCTCCACGCCTATGACAGTCGAAATGACGCGGGTCTTCTTCGCTAGCTCCCCTCCCTCAAACTTCAGATAGAGCATGCCGGAACTCCAATATGGGTATAAAGCACAAGCATTTGCGGCCATGAAGAACACTGGCAACCATGCCAATAGCAGTCGTTTCTGGTTCATTGTGTACTCCCTTGAAAAGATGAAATTTCAGTTTTGGTAACTTTTGCTACTCTGACGTTCATTTATGCGCTGTAATCGGAGATTTCCGGCGTCCTGCAAATACAAATTGCAGTAGTCTCCCATATTCAAGCACATTGATTTGAATTCATTCCATAACCCCTCCTTTCCGCTTGTTATCCAGAAAATTTGATTCCCTGATGGAACGGGCCGCTAAGTAAAGCGGAACGTTGCACTCAGTCCAAATTAGACCCTTCTTCCATATCAAGAGGCGATGGACTAAACAGATTCTGATGCACCACTGACATCAGCGGTTTGTTGGGTACCGGTCTTCAGCGACCATAACTTGATCTATGTATCCTTACCAGCTAGAAGCTCAAGGCTCTTTCCGCCCGTCTCACGCGATCGACAATGACAATTCTGGCCCCTCAAGCCGCAGGGAAACGACCTCTCTCACGCTACGGATTTCCTCCAAACCATTTCAGATTCGGCGAATATACCGCACGAAGACAAACGGCTACCTA
>CAZEMW010000376.1:0-4589 GCA_964513105.1 uncultured Fibrobacterota bacterium | reverse complement strand
GCGCTTGTCCGGTGCCGATATGGCGCGCCGCGAGGCTTCCATGGATGGCCGGATTCCGCGTAATACGGTGCGCGCCAACATCGATTTTGGCCGTGAGTTAGCGCTTACCACGTTCGGGCGGATCGGGGTGAATGTTTGGATTTATAAGGTATCGAAATCTCAGGGAACCGTCTTTCATGAGCGTGGGACCGGAGCAACCGGTACGGTTCTGGGAAGAGCGCAGCTTGGCGGCATTGATACCGGAGAGGCAACAATCGGAATGGAGCGCAAGAAGACCAACACCAGTCCCGATGAAACTCCTGAAGCAGGAGGTATCCTCATCGCCCGTTTCACACCGGCAAGTAGAACGGTACAGGTGGTGGAGTAGACCAAGAAAAAATACCGGTATATAGATCAGTTGGTCGGCTGAAGGAATCGGTCGACCAACTCAGTCAGTGTCTCGATATCCCCATTTTTCTCCACGGCGGCATCGGCACCGAAATCTGTCGCGGTTTTCAGGTAGGTTTCGCGATCCATTGCGGCGGAAAACGCAATCACCCGGGTTTGGGGATAATTCGCCTTTATCGATCGAAGTACAGAGACTCCTTCTTTGCCGGGCATGCAGATGTCTGTTATTACGAGATCATACGAGTCACTCTTGCAGCACTCCAGTGCCGCCAGACCGTCTTCGGCAATAGTGACCGAATGTCCCAAATCTTCGAGAACCTCACGCACCAGAGACCTGATTACTTCCTGATCATCGGCCACGAGAATGTTCGCCATATGCTCCTCCCTTGTGGTTCTACTAATGATACTCGAAACAGGCAGACCGGTCAAGCAAAATCGAGGTGAAAAAGCAGTTCTGCCGGACCACACCGGTTTTTCGGTCTTAGTAGTACCTAAGTTGAGCGATTCTAAGTAAGGAGATGGCGTGATCTCATGAGACGAAACGGGTGGAACAACGGTCTTCAAGGCCGTTTCAGGAACCCACCGACGGCCGGATGTTAAACCAGAACCCGGAATGCTGCGGCGGATTTACCGAGTCCCAGGAGGCGGTTACTTTCGCTCTGAAATCGATTCCGTTCGCGGCAACATCATAGGTTATGAGCTTTGCGAAACGGTACCGTGCCGGATCGCGGAAACGGCCGAAATTGAGTTCATTCCAGAAAAGCAGCCGCCTTATGTCCACTCCGCGCGTGAACAATATCGATCACCGACCCCACGTATACTAAAATACGGCATCAGACGGCGCCGGGTGATTCCAGAAACAGCGATGAAAAGGAGGGCTCTATGGCCGGAATGGGTTTAACTTCGTACATGGTGATGGTGGGAATGCTTGCGATACCAACCCTCCTCCACGCGGATCTTCGTCCCGGCGACCAGGCACATCTGTTCGGAAGTATCAACGAAAACGGGGATTCAGTCCATATGGAGGAGATGATCGACGGCAAGCCGCTTGTTCTCGCCGTCGGCTCCGCGTCCTGACAGCCGGCCTATCTAAACTTCCAGGTCCTGGAAGCAACGTATCAGAAATACAAAGACAGAGTAAATTTCGTATGGGTATACGGCCGCGAGGCGCATCCAGAAGAGCATCCGTTCCAGGAAGGTTACGAAAGCACGGATTTGGGATGGACTCACGAATACAAGACCACCACTTCGATAGAACAGCGTGCGCAACGGGCACAATGGCTTAAGACCGACCCCGAACCGGATTTCGAAATTCCGATGCTTATCGATTACATCAATGTCGAAGGGAAGAACGACAACGCAATCAAGCGGGCATACCAGGGAGGCGGATTCTACTCGGGATATGTTATCGACTGTGACGGCACGGTGCTGGTTCGCGAATCGTGGGCCTGGCATGACAGCGGCGGCGAATGGTGGGGCCTTCCTCTGGCACACATTAACGAACTCGAGGGTTTTCTCGACGACTATCTCGCCGATCCACCGTCGTGCTACACGGGAAATTCGGCCGCTAAGCGCCACGGACGGGCGCCGACCGCATCCCACAAAGGAGTGTTTGCCGACATCCGCACATCGTTTGTCGGATCGTCCCTGCGCGTAACGGGTACCGCGGGTCTCCAGTTGCACGTGACCGATGCCCGGGGAAGGGCAATTGCGAAGACGAGACTTGGTCATAGTGGTGCCGGTGCGGTCGATTTAAGCCACGCGGTTCCCGGAACCTACTTCGTGGGCACACATGACGGACTGGGACAGAGAGGGGTTCACCCGGTAATACTGGACGGATCGGATTAATCGCCGGGGCCACGCAATCGGAGGAGCACGCACTATGAAACGGTATCTGATTGGGCTACTGATGTTTGTGTCGGTTATGTGCAATGATGTCGGCATCTCCCCCGAGAACGGGAGTAACGCCGGCGACACCACTCAATCGGCCGACATGTGCTCCCCCGCCGTCACAACCGCCTGCACCGACACAACGGACTCTCTCGCTCCCAATGGTGACAGCATTCGCTTAATAACGGTCTGGGAACCCCACCAGTCCGTATTCTTCGAACTCACGTACGTAAACGGATGGTTCGATCCGCTCGACTCATATCGGCATGTGTACGATGCCTCATTACGCGACAGCATCGTCTACTGGCTCGAGTTCCTGGACGAGAACGACACCACCTATCGTGGATGGGGCGAATACCACTACGACACCGACGGGCGCCTTCGTCGCATAGACAACTTCAACGGCTGGGACAGTTTACAATACGGCTATTTTGTCTACGACACTGCAGGAACGCTCAGAGAGGCCATGCAGGACGGGTTCGTGCAGGAATACGACGACCGGGGCAACCTGGTGCGGACCTATTTCGTCGACGATACCACCGAGGCCGGCGGCAGAGAATAATTCTCGAATCGCGGAACTGAGATTCCAGTGAGCTACATGCTCTACCTTGAAGATGTCATGGCGGGATAGTCGACCGAGGCGGTTGAAGCTGTCGGGAAGATAGAGAAAGCGGGAGCAGAGATCCGTAGCACGGTTTTTGCAGATCGATAGAATTTGCGTAACTGCGCGGTCCAGGTCCCGCCCCCACAAAGAGCAAAAAGGCCGCACACCGGCAATGGAGATACCTATCATGAAAAACAACCGTAACGAGCAACCCGAAGACAGCCGGAACACACGACCGGAAAAGAAGAAGAGATCGAATATGCACGAAGGTATAGCGGATTGGTGTGACTGCTGCCCGTGTGAAGCGGAACCGAGATGGAGAAAAGTTGCCGAGGAGCTTGGGATCGATATGAGCGACTATGAGGATGAATCATCTGAGTAGTGAGATTGAATGGGGCTCTAAATGGAAAAACGTTCCGGATTTGTCCATAAAGAGTATCTCCGGAATCATCCGATAATCCCACACTATTTTCATTTCCGAGATAAGAGATTGAGAGTCTTCTCGCCGATATCGAGGGCGGTAGTCTAGTTCAGTTCCTCAAGACGACTACAGAGCACTTGGCGCGGCACAGCCGCAACCAAGGAAGCTCATCCCTCGTACTCGTAACCGTAATCGAAGTCTGCTGCAGGCTCCGTCGAATCCGATTACGCGCCGTCCTGAGCGGGGGTCGAAGGGAGCACGAGCACCGACCTGCCGGCACAGGTCTGAGCACGAGCACGAAATAACCCAAAAACAATGACTTACAAGGGATTTCCTGTAAGAAAAACGGCATTTTACAGGTGAGTACAGGGATTCTACAAAGGTTTCACCGCCGTTCAGGGGGCTTTTGCCGTCCGTCGGCCACCTTTTGCAGCTCGGTGGGGCGGTTTTGCAGGTGGTCGAGACGGTTTTGCAGTCGGGCAAAGAGGTTTTGCCGCCCGGCAGCCACCTTTTGCAGCCCGGTGTGCCGGTTTTGCAGGTGGGTGAGCCGGTTTTGCAGGTGGGTGAGCCGGTTTTGCAGGCGGGTGACCCGGTTTTGCACGGGGTGTGACCCGGTTTTGCAGGTGGTCGAGACGGTTTTGCAGTCGGGCAAAGGAGTTTTGCCGTCCGGCAGACACCTTTTGCAGCCCGGTGAGCCGGTTTTGCAGGTGCGTGACCCGGTTTTGCAGGTGGGTGACCCGATTTTGCAGGGCGTTGACCCGATTTTGCAGGGCGTTGACCCGGTTTTGCAGGGCGTTGACCCGGTTTTGCAGGGCGTTGACCCGGTTTTGCAAGTCGTTGACCCGGTTTTGCAGGGCTTTGACCCGGTTTTGCAGGCAGTTGCCGGAGCCACGTCGCGTTTCGTGACCCAAAACCGGGTAGTGTCAAGTGTTTTCTGATGTGTATTGGTTTGAGGTTTAGTAGCTCCATGGTTATGGCTTAGGGATACGGTATCCCAACCCCCTCCCCGCGGAGAGGGTTCGCAACTTAGGCACCTTCGCCTCCACCTCACCCACTCGAGTGCCGAACTTGCGCTTGTAGTAGCCCGAACGCGAGTCTCTACGCTCCGGGCTATGCTCAAAGCGCACGGCATTACAAGCCTTGTTTGCCTATGCATCAAGCATTGCGCTGAGCGTCTCCACAACAGTCCCACGAACCACCGTCCCCGGATGATCACTTACGTCCTGCTTATTGACCTCAATTGTTTCCCCATACGGTCCTCCTTGGGTGTATAGCCTACACTTGTAC
>CAZEMW010000375.1:0-4600 GCA_964513105.1 uncultured Fibrobacterota bacterium | reverse complement strand
GATTACGGTTGTAATCATTATCGGATCGCTGATGTATGTTCTCGAAGGAAGCGAGCATGGTTTCACGAGCATTCCGACCGCCATCTACTGGGCGATCGTCACTCTTACCACGGTCGGTTACGGCGACATTTCTCCCCAGACCGCCGCGGGGAAGCTGCTGGCGTCGGCGGTAATGCTCCTGGGATACGGCATCATTGCAGTACCAACGGGGATTGTGACCACAGAATTCGCCCGAGCTTCCCGTAACGAAGTGACCACTCAATCCTGCCCTTCCTGCGGCCGCGACGGCCATGATAAAGACGCGGAGCACTGCAAATTCTGCGGCGCGGCGCTGTAATACACCTTCAGGGCCACGAAACACTTACGGCCCTTCAATCAATCCATAGCGAGACGATCGGTAGTGACACTTCCGGTTTTCAGATGTGTTACAGAATATGAGTCCGATTGAGCAGGACTTATGGGAATTACCGATTCGTAACGTTTTGAACCAAATGGAGGGCAGACAATGAGACACTCACGCAAACTTTTACCGGCGCTTTTACTGATCAGTATGCACTGCGGTCTTGCGGCAGCAAAGGACACCATACCGTTTTCACTCACCCTGGCACATCCCCTCTCAACCGCCCCAACCGACAAGGGAGTTGTCGCATTCAACGCCGCGTTGATCAACGGACAGGTGGATGAACTTCAGGGCGTAAGCGTTGCGGGGATCACCTCGCGGATTACCGGTCCCATGATGGGATATCAGGGCTCGATAATCGCGAATATAACGGAAGACAGAGCCGCCGGATTCCAGGTCGGTGGTGTTGTCAACAGCGCACGCGCGGGATTTCGTGGAGTTCAGAGTGCCTGGCTGGTAAACCGGGCAAAGGAGAACATGATGGGTGTGCAGTCGGGCTTTATCAATGTTGCCGAACAGATGAAAGGGCTGCAGATTGGATTCATAAATATTTCCGACAATCTTGATGGTATTCCTCTGGGAATCATTAACGTTGCGGGAAACGGAAAGCAGAGCGCAATAGCGTATGCGACCAATTTCTCAGGAGTTAATGTCGGGGCAAAGTTCATCGTGAATCGCATCCACTCGGTGATCAGTTTCGGGACGGTGGATATCGGCAGCGGGTACGACATTCCGCTTTCCTATAGTACATTCTGGGGTTATCATCAACCACTCGGCCCGGTCTTTCTGGAAATCGACCTTGGAACTATGTACCTTGCCGACCTGCAGGATCTCGAGCAAATTGAGGATTTTGACAAAGACAAGGAATGGGACGACTATACATTTCAGGCAAAACGCCTGAGTACCGTTCGATTCGGATTCGGTTGGAACATAACCGACTGGATTTCGGTATTCGGCGGTATCGGGCCGGGATTCCAGGTAACCAATGAAGACTGGGAGGATCCGGAGTACAAAACACTATACTATGGCGGAATCACTCTCTTCTAAAGCGTTCCGCACGGCTCCGACGAAGTTTGATGTCGGAGCCGCTTCATTTTGCCCCTGAACTGAGCATTTCCAAATTCCTTACGACTTCTCCGGGAGACACCCACGGGAGGAATGCTTAAAGAGACGACGCACTTTTCCAGGCACCAAAGCACAATCCCCTGCCAAAGCAATCTGCCTCAAACGCTTAGTATTGTATAATGGAGGGGATGACTGGAAGCGTGGGGTAGTCCTGCCCGAATAGTTCCAGAGAAAACGACGGAGTCCCGGGAAGGTTCATCAAATGGAACCGTACTGTCGTTTTAGAACACATATAGACCGGAGATGTCATGATTTCAACGAGAATCAGGTCGGTATGGGCAATCACGGCAGTGCTGTGCCTTGTTCTTGCCGCACATGCCGGCCCGCAGATAGATATTGAGAAGGAAACAATCGATATTGGTACGGTCAATGAGAGCAGGGACGACACTGTCCGGGTGGAGTTCAAAATCAGAAATGCCGGGGACGATTCACTGAAGGTCACCTCGGTACGGACAAACTGTGGATGCGTTGTTGCCGGATATGACACCGTAACCGCTCCGGGTGATACCTGCACGATCAGATCAGAATTTCACCCAACGGGTTTGTCTTCGGGACCCTTCAAAAAAATGATTTTCGTATCCTCCAATGCCGAAAATGAAAGTCGACAGCAACTATCCATAACCGGGAATATGCTTGCCCACATCGATGTGTCGACCAGGATACTTAACCTGCCGATAGACGACAGCATTCCGGCTCCCCTTCTCCTTGAGAGCCGAAAGGACGATTTAGCGGTGGAGCAGGTGGGCTTTACTCCCGTCGACGACATTGAGGGCGATCCGCTTCCGCTCCGGTATTCGCTCCACCCTCTTGATTCCACCCGGCAAGACGACTACCGGATATATCGTCTCAATGTCTACAACAGCCAGGGTCTGACCGGACCGATGTTCGGCGTGTTTTCAATTCAAACCAACCATGAAGAGAAACCGGAAATCAGATTACGCGGAAGTATCGAACGGATGTAGGTGTTCTTCCCCGGCATTCGACACACTTTCACGATTTTCGAGAAATGGCCCGTAAGGTGAGCACAACGGCTATCGTTATTGCCGGTGCATACCTGGTTCCGACAGATAATCTGTGGGTACCCTCAACCCAAGTTTCGCAGCCGACATACGGCATACTGCGTAAGCTATTGCGCGATAATGACTTATCCCTCCTGGCGGGACTCAAGGTATCTCACCGGATAGCCCACCGCCGGTATAACGAAAAAGCGAAGCGGAAGCCCGGAAAGCCGGCATACCGAGCCCCTTCTTTTTCCGCACAAAGTAGATAGTGCCTGTCCGAAAACCCCCATTCATCGAGCGAAGTCGAAAGCCCCCCCGTTTCCGGCCGAAATCGGGCACCTTGACTCTGCTCGGCGTCCGTTTTCGAGGGTTTTCGGACTGACACTAGATATGTAGTTGTAACCCGGCCCCCAATCAACTATTTTTTGTGACTATCGGCCGGATTCAGCCGAGGCATTTTAATTGCTTCCCGAGTCCCCGGCACCCCAGACTATCCGGATTACGCGAGAATGGTGGAATTGGCAGACACGCTAGACTTAGGATCTAGTAGGGCAACCTGTGGGGGTTCGAGTCCCCCTTCTCGCATTTTTCTTACCGCTTTTTCCCGGGGAACAGGCAGCATAACGAGGAGGATGGAGTCGCTTGAAGGCAACAGTACAGGAACCAAGCCCGACAAAAAGAGTGCTGGATATTGAGATACCTTCGGAAGAGGTCGACGAACTCTACAACCAGCGCGCAAACGAATATCGTCGCAAGGTGAAGCTTCCCGGATTTCGTCCGGGCAAAGTGCCTATTCAGATCATCAACTCCCGATTCGGACCGGCTATACGGGCTGAAACCGTCGACGAGCTGATTCAGAAGTCCTACCAGCAGGCATGCACCGAGAACAAATTGAACCCGATCTCACGTGGCGAAGTGAGTGATCTCCAGGCTCCCGAAGGCGAAGGAGTGCGGCTGAAAATCGAAACCGAAGTCGACCCGGAGATCGAAATAAAGGGGTACGATAAGCTCAAAGTAAAGCCTTCTCTCAAAAAAATCAAGAGTGGCGACGTCGACAAGGCCATCGAGGACCTGCAGCAGCGTCTGGCTGAATACAATGAGGTGGATCGTCCTATAGCCAAGGGAGATCTTGCGACCATTGAGTACCGGAAGGTGGAGATCGAGGGCGAGGAACAGAGCGATTTCAAAAGCCCGAACTACCCTATAGAGGTTGGTGAGAGCAAGCTTAAGGAGTTCGATAAGGAGCTTACCGGCAAGAAGGCGGGAGAAACGGTCGAGGTCACGGTTAAGTTCCCAAAGAGCTACGGCAACGAAACAGTCGCCGGCAAGACCGGGTTGTTCGTGATCGATATCAAGAAGGTTCAGGAGAAAAAACTTCCGGAACTCAACGATGAATTTGCAAAAAAACTTGGTGAATTTGAGAGCTTGGATCAGCTTCGGTCCCGCGTGCAGGAAGATCTTGAAAAGCAGGAACTGGAGCGCGCCAAGAACGAAGCCCATGAGAAAGCAATCGACACTCTGATCAAGAACAACCCTTTTGAGGTTCCGGAAGCACGAATAAACGCATACATAGACTATGTGGTCGAAGAAGCCGGCAATCGACAACAGGGCGGTGAGCCTCCGAGCAGAGATGAGATAGCTCAACAGTACACCGAACCGGGGATTCGTGCTATCAAACGCAACCGCATTATCGAATATGTTGCGCAGAAAGAAAAAATAAAAGCGACTCAGGAAGAGGTAGACGAACAGATCCGGACGATGGCTCAACAGTACGGCACGTCATTTGAGGAGATAAAAGCAGCTCTAAGAAAAAACGGTGCCACAAACCGGATCAGGAATGATATTCGGGAGAAAAAGACGCTGGACTTCCTGGTAGGTGAACTACAAAAGTAACGAGGATTAATCGTAGGTACGGTTCTGGTGTACCTTCGGCGTTTAATCATCGACATGCTTTGCCGACTCCGGGTTTGCGGTAGCCAAAGCGTGTATCACATAAAGTTGAGAAACGAAGCAGACAAATGTCCTTAGTACCAATGGTAATCGAGCAGACAGGCCGTGGTGAGCGGTCTTATGA
>CAZEMW010000374.1:0-4601 GCA_964513105.1 uncultured Fibrobacterota bacterium | reverse complement strand
ATCCTAAACGCAGCATGTAATAACGCCAAGGTGGGGGCAGAGCCGACTACTCGACTTCCCCTTCATATGATCGAGGTACCGGAGGGGTTCACGGTCGGGCTTTATGCCGACAATGTCCCAAACGCCCGATCAATGGAGCTGTCCCCCGAGGGCATTCTTTTCGTCGGGACTCGACAGGACGACAAAGTGTATGCACTTCCCGACCGAAATAGAGACAATGTCGCGGATACCGTGATCATCGTCGATGAAGGGCTCACGATGCCGAACGGGGTTGCCCTGAAAGACGGGGACTTGTATGTCGCTGAAGTGAGCCGTATACTTCGATACGAAAATATTGCCGAGAACCTCACCTCGGCCGAACCGGAAGTCGTGTTTGAGCAACTGCCCGACGATCGCTCGCATGGATGGAAATTTATCAAGTTTTCTCCCCAAGGCGATCTCATTGTTCCGGTCGGCGCTCCCTGCAACATCTGCCGACGAGACGACAAGCGCTATGCTTCGATTCTCCGCGTAAACCTCGAAGACCGTTCGTACGAGGTATACGCTGAAGGCGTCCGGAACACGGTGGGCTTTGACTGGCATCCAGAGACGAAGGTGCTCTGGTTCACCGATAACGGTCGAGACTGGCTGGGGGACAATCGTCCGCCCGACGAACTCAACCGTGCCCCCGAATCGGGGATGCACTTCGGGTTTCCGTTCTGTCACGGCCGGGATGTTCCGGATCCGGAGTTCGGCGAGGCCGGCGCATGCGAAAAGTACGTACCTCCCGTATTGGAACTGGGCCCGCACGTGGCGGCACTCGGCATGCGTTTCTACACCGGAGAAATGTTTCCGGAAGAATACCGCAATCAAATCTTCATAGCCGAACACGGATCATGGAACCGGACAAATAAAATTGGCTATCGGGTCATGCTTGTGAGGCTCAACGGAGCCGAGGCAATATCGAAAGAGCCGTTCGCGTCCGGTTGGCTGCAGGGCGAAGATGCCTGGGGACGACCGGTCGATGTGCAGGTAATGCCGGACGGAGCTTTGCTGGTTTCAGACGACCGGGCCGGAGCGATTTACCGGATTTCGTACGAATAATCGATCCGGCATGGTTTTTGTTCTCTTTTGGGATGGATTTTGTGAACATTTGTGCGCTAACCGCCGGTAGGCGGACGAAATCTTCTTACAGGGAAGAATGTGCACCAAATGAGGCTTACCCAAAGGAGGGTGAAATGAAAAAGCCACGGGTTGGACGGCTAAGCAAATACTTTTTCGGGCTTTTCATTTTCACACTTGCATCTTGCGCAACATCGGGGATCAATTCCGCGGAAGACAACATGGATGAATCGGCCAAACAGGAGGAAGGTATGGAAACCGCGATCTTTGCGGGCGGATGTTTCTGGTGTATGGAGCCGCCGTTTGAGAAACTCGACGGAGTTGAGTCGGTGGTTTCGGGATATACGGGAGGTATGAAAGAGAACCCCACCTACGAACAGGTCTCATCGGGTGCAACGAAACATGCCGAAGCTGTTCAGGTTACCTATGATCCCGAAAAAGTAAGCTACCGCGAGCTTCTTAATGCGTACTGGAGAAGCATTGATCCAACCGACGGCGGAGGACAGTTTGCGGACCGTGGAAGCCAGTACCGCCCCGCGATCTTCTACCGCAATGAAGAACAGAAACGAGCCGCGGAGCTGTCGAAAGAAGCGCTGGAGCGTTCCGGGAAGTTCGCTGAACCCATTGCGGTTGCGATAGAGCCGGCATCGGAATTCTATCCCGCCGAAACGTATCACCAGGATTACTATAAGAAAAACGAAGCCCACTACAAGCGATATCGCAAGGGATCAGGTCGTGAGGGCTTTATTGAAAGAACCTGGGGAGACAAGACAACCTGCACTTATTATGGGAAACCGTCGGATGCGGAACTGAAGGAACGGCTTACCGATGCGCAATACCGGGTGACACAGCAGGACGGCACGGAACCTCCGCACAATAATGAGTACTGGGACAACAAAGAACCGGGCATCTATGTAGACATAGTGTCCGGCGAACCATTGTTCAGCTCAACGCACAAATACAAATCAGGCACGGGCTGGCCGAGTTTCACGCAGCCGCTGATCGATTTAAATGTCGTGGAGAAGGATGATACGAGCCATGGGATGACTCGAACCGAAGTGCGAAGCCGATGCGGTGATTCTCACCTTGGCCATGTATTTCCGGACGGCCCCGAACCGACAGGGTTACGATATTGCATCAACTCGGCGGCTCTGCGGTTTATTCCAAAGGATAAGCTCGAAGAAGAAGGGTACGGGGCATTTTCAGACCTGTTTGAGTAAGAACTTGAACAGGAAAACAAGGGAACAAAGCCGAGGGCAATCGTTCCTCGGCTTTTCTGTTTAGCACCGGTCCCACCAAAAGAGAATCCGGCATTACCCATCTACTCTGTTTCCGTTTCTATTTCCCGCGGAAACCCACGCTGCCAACGCTGCTTCGAAATCGTGCCGGCGACCCGATGCTTCTATTTCCCGGCAAGCTTCGACGCGATCTCGGTCACATACTTCCCCTGGAAAGCCGCGCCTTCGAGTTCGTTCTCCGAAGGCTGACGTTCCCCTTGTCCTCCGGCTATTGTCGATGCCCCATAGGGAGATCCACCCGTGATTTCGTCCAATCGCATCTGTCCCTGCCATGCATACGGAAGACCGACATAGATAAAACCAAGGTGGAGCAGTGTTGGGATGAAGGTCAGGATTGTGGACTCCTGTCCCCCATGCTGCGTGGCGGAACTGGTGAAAACGCCGGCAGGCTTTCCCACCAGCTCCCCGGTTGTCCAGAGTGGCCCGGCGCCGTCAAGAAAAACCCGCATCTGAGCGCACATGTTACCGAATCGAGTCGGGGTTCCAAACAGGACCGCATCATACTCTTTCAGTTCAAGAACGTCTGCGACAGGTACATGTTCGAAGGACTTCTGCGCCTGGGAGATGCCTATTCTGTCCAGAAGGTCCTGAGGAAGAGTCTCCGGTACCCGCTTGAGAACGGCTTCGGCTCCAGGGACTTCGGAAACTCCGCGCGCAACTGCTTCAGCCATCCGATGCATATGGCCGAATGCAGAGTAGTAAAGAACCAGTGTTTTCATAAGACACTCCTTTTTGAATGACGCAATAAGCTCATGAATTCCCGTTCGCTACTGAAATACTTCATATAATCGGGTGCGACTTCTGAATTATCAAATCACGTGCCGAGTGGTCGGAGCGGCGAATCCACGTGTTTCCCCTAAATCGACACTTTTGCGGATCTTCCGGACGCATTCACCCGCAGCACAATTCACCAATCAGACCCGATAGACTCTCAAATCCAAACAGATGTGTAGAAACAAAGCTGTATTCTTCCCTGCTGCCGGCATGGTAGTTGTTATTTAGTTAGTTCCGACAACGATCCAAAAGAAGGGACCTACCATGCTGGAACTTGCTATAATTTTACTCGTGGTCTCAATTATTTCCGGGGCGTTTGGTTTTCGAGGGGTATCCTCGGTGACCGGTACAATCGCCAAGGTGTTGTTCTTCATATTCCTCGCGGCTTTCCTGATAATCGTAATCGGCGTAGTTCTCCTGGGATGGGCGCTATTCTGAGAGTACCGCAACATATCGGCAAATCTATATCGAATACAGTTTATGGAGAACGGTTTTTTCTACGGCTCATTGTAACCAAGTAGATAGATGGAGAATACCTATGCTGTTCAAGAACAAGGCCGCCGCAATATTCGACCTTGACGGGACCCTCATACCGATATCAAGTGCCGAGCGCACTTTTTTCTTCCATCTGATAAAGCACGGTGGATTGAACTTTTTCGACATTGTACGTATGATGGGTGCGGTCTGGAGCGCCGGCGGTAACTTCCACCGTATGATCCTTCACAACAAGCGGTATCTCCGGCGAAAAACGCCCCACCAGTTTGAGGAGATTGCTCAAAAGTACTTTGAGCCAAGAATTCCCGACATGGTATTTCCCAATATGAAGATCACCATCGAACGCCACCGCGCCCGAAATGAACTGCTTCTTCTTCTTTCGGGGACTCTGGACGTGATCGCCGATTGCTTTGTCAGAGAGCTCGGTTTCGACGGAGGACGTGCCGCAATCCTGGAAAAAAAGGAAGGCCGATATACCGGCCGCTTGCAGGGGATTCTTCCCTATGGAGTCGGTAAACTCGAAGTCTTGCGTGAATTTGGGAACAAATACGGTGTAGATCAAAACCGCACCACCCTGTATGCCAATATCTATTCAGACAGGTATGTTATGAATTCGGTTGAGGATCCGGTTGCGGTCAACCCGGATCGCAAGCTTAAGAAATATGCCGAAAAACGGGGATGGCGTGTCGTTGATCCCAAAGTTGACACGCCGTGAACTGGAAATGCAAAATTTGCCCCAAGGAGTACTCTTGTACTCCGGCAGTCATTTACTCACCATTGAGCTCAACGGAACGGTGATGACCACGGACGACTCATTCCTTGAACCGTCTACTTTCCGCCCTTATTCGAAGGGGAGGGAATCAACTCGATGAAGCAGAGGGGGCCTCCTTTCTGTAGAGTCGAATCGGAGAAGCGAATAGCTTTATCTATGCT
>CAZEMW010000373.1:0-4607 GCA_964513105.1 uncultured Fibrobacterota bacterium | reverse complement strand
GACAATTGGCCGGTGGTATTGCCCATGATTTCAACAATCAGCTCTCCGGCATTCTCGGCTACACCGAGATGCTCGCCGGCATGGTATCCTCTCATCCCCAGTTATCGAAATATGCCGGCAGCATTCTACAGGCGGTTGAACGATCTTCCGACCTCACAAAAAAACTTCTTGCATTTGCCCGCAAGAGCACCCAGCAAATGGGACTCACAAACCTGAATACCATTGTCGACGAGACCGTCATGCTCTTGAAACACAGTATTGACAAGAGAATAACTATCAGAACCGAGCTCGCCCCCGAACTCCCCTCGGTCTCCGGGGACCCAACGAACCTTCAGAATTGCCTCCTCAACCTTGCCCTTAACAGTCGCGATGCCATGCCCGACGGCGGCACTCTTACCTTTGTCACGAAACTGATCCGACGCGAAGAAGCCACCGGTAACGAAATCTCAGGCGTCTCGCACTCAAAGGAGTATGTTTCAGTGACCGTAACCGACACCGGTACGGGCATGGAAAAGTCGGTGATGAAGCACATATTCGAACCGTTCTTCACCACGAAGGAGCCTGAGAAGGGTACGGGAATGGGACTAGCGGCCCTGTATGGCACCGTGCGGCAACACGGTGGCGAGGTAAAGGTTCAAAGCACCCCCGGAGAAGGGACAACCTTTACGCTGCTATTCCCTTCGGTGCGTGATGAGAGCGTGCCACTGGAACGATGCACGCAAACAAAAGCAGAGGAAAAGCTGTCCCTGCGGGTTTTGCTTGTAGACGACGAACCGACCATGGTCGACATGTGCTCGGAACTGCTCCTCAGCCTCGGGTGTCAAGTCCAATGTGCGACAGACCCGGAGGATGCCGTCGAACAATTCGAGAAAGACCCCGAGTCATTCGACGTAGCGGTTGTAGACATGATGATGCCGAACATGTCGGGGGCGGAACTCTTGAGCAGAATGCGGGAAAACCGCACCGATCTCCCGGCGATAATTATGTCCGGCTATAGTGAAGAGAGTGAACGCCGTAAGATTTCGGATACCACCCTCGTTTTCTTTCTTCCCAAACCGTTTACGCGCGCAATGTTGCGTACGTCCCTTGTTTCCGTGCAGGCAGGCGTACCGGCGTAAGGCATATCCCAGACACGGCGAGAAACGAGCCGGACGGCCCCGTGGACATTGTCGGCCGTCCGTTGGCTTATTACGACCGCGAGCTTCTCATTCAATACTCCCCCGGTCCCGAAGCGTTTGTGCCCTGGATTGAATGAGGCGGGGAAGATATATACAGGTTGAAGCACGGGGTGACCCGAAAGCGTATTTGCTCGTAGGTATACGGTTTTTTGACCGCGGTGATGGTATAACAGTCTGGTGCAAGGTTGTTGTACATCACTCCACCATCCACCGAGGTGACGGTCAACGTCGGGTCCGGTGTAACCGTTTCGTCAAAATACGCGGGGCCCTGCAACGGGGAGGCCGGTGAGGGGGTGATTGCCGCGACGGCTCCGGGATCACCGTGAGGGAGTCTCGGATCAAAGATGCTTGCCCACGCTTTTCCGACCGTAGCGACCACGATGTTCCGAACAGTATATGAAGTGCCGGACAATGCTCCCGCGGCCTGCTCAAACCGGCTTTTTGCGTAAAACAGAAATATCTCGTCCGGCATCTGCACCGCAAGATCGGTGATATCACTCGATGAGATGGTGTGCACATTCGACTTGATCTTTGTCGTGGTCCATTCTTCCGGAAGTCCGTCGGGGAACACCCGGTTCTCGATTTCCCGTGGATAGAAATCTTTTTCGTAGGCAAAGGAAACCGGAATATCCCAGCCAACCGGTTTTATAATCTCAACACGCCAGATTCCATTCTGATCGGTGAGAATATTACAGTATTTGGTGAACGGGTATTCGGCAATCCAGACTTTGACACCGGGAATGCCGACCAAGGGTTTCGGATGGGGTGGATCGGCAAGCAAATTATACCCGAAATGCCGCACCTTGCCCTGCAGAACCACTCGTTCAATAACCTTCCTACTACCGGTCTTACCGAGCGCCCCGGGAGCTTCGTCGGTGAGATCAATGACCGTGGCAGCATTGGACGTTTCATCTCGTGATTCCAACTCCGCGGGGTTTGTGCCCGTGCCGGCACAGAAAACAGTAAGTAAACATCCAGAAACCACCCAAACAGTTAGACCACGGGTTTTCATAGAACGCTCCTTGATAGGATTGAGGAAGAGAGACGACCTGCTTTCCCCGGGTCGCGGAACGAAGCGGCGCCGGGAATACTTACCGTGAGATACAAAATCATATACGGAAAACGGAAAGCAGAGAAGAATCTGAAAAATGCGACAAATTACCTCAGGAACCCAGCAATTGTTGGATATCAGGAGGTGATTCCAGAATAGTGCGAGCGCCGGATTCCACCAACTCCCGACGATCCCGAAACCCCCAAAGCACTCCAACGGGGTACATTCCCGAAGATACCGCCGTCTGCATATCGGTATTGGTATCTCCCAGGTATAGAAACTCGTCCGGTTTCATGCCGAGTTCATCGGCGATACTGAGGGCTGCGAGGGGATCCGGTTTCAGTGGTATGTTTTCGCGATGACCGGCAACCACCTCAAACGAGTGAGTGGGAAAGAAATAAGCCACCATTTCCTGAGTAAACTCGTGTTTCTTATTGGAGAGCACACACATCGCCAGGCCCGCCCGACTGCACATTCTCAACATGTCATCTATTCCTTCATACGGATGGGTTTTGTTATGCCGGCACCGGGAATACTCCGCATCCATTTCAGAAACGATACGCTCAAGAAGGGAATCATTATCACGATGCTCAGGGACGGCTCGTCGGACCAGCTCATACCTTCCGTCTCCGACCATGTGCCGAAATTCGAATATAGGATGGGTCCGCAAGCGGTGCTTTTCCAGGACTGAATTCAGAGAATAGGCGATATCTTCAAGCGTATTGAGAAGCGTTCCATCAAGATCAAAAAGAATTGCTTTGTATTTCAATTCACTACCTTTGTGAGTTGTACTTGATTTCGGTCAAAAGGCGAACAACAGGGGAAAATATAGCATCCGTGCTCGGAGTCATATCTACCGCCAGGTGGGCGAGGTATGTCTCGAGTTGTTGATAGGAACTCGTCGGTTCACCGTTGAAACAGCCTCTTCGGCAAGCGGTCATTTCGCCCCCGCTCAGGATCCACATCTCTTCCCGACTCGGTCGGCAAGGACTGGTCACCTCTTGTCCCCATCAAACAACTGCGCCACGACCTCGCGCGACGCATCATACCGATTCTTCACCTCGACAATGCGATTTCGGACCGTCTCCTGGATAGTCGTCCCCTCTTCGGCGAGTTCATCAACAAGAGCGGAAAGCTTATCACAGTCAATCTCATCTGTGCGGACACTGTACTTCTCCAGACCCATCGACATCATGAAATCAAGACATTTCGGTCGGTATTCGAGCATGACTGAGGGTGTTCCGGCGCTGAGAGCCATTACCACCGAATGCAGTTTTTCTCCTATGAACACATCGAATTGCTCAAGAACCCGGAGGCACTCATTCATAGAAACAAACGACATTTCGAGCGGTCTTGCGCCGTCGACCCTACGGGAGATAGATTCCAGGTACGGGGTATCGGAAGGGGTGACGCTGACCAGCGAAATGTGCCAGCCACGAGCCCGCAAGATTCTGCACACCTCAATCAGCTTTTCGTGTATCATTTCTTCATCGCCCCAGACATTCCCCTTCGCCCGCCCGGCGTTGATTCCAATGCGCTTTGTTCCCGTTTTGCCGACGAATGTCTCAGGGGCAAGAAGCAGAGCGGGATCCCCGAGTTCCACCACATTAGTGAGCCCCCCATCGCGCAATATCTGCACCGAGAGAGGTCCTCGAACGCCCACAAACCGGCAACGGAGAAGCAGTTCGATCCACTTTTCGCGCACGGGTCCCGGGATCCCGTCCTCTTTCCAAAATAGCGGATTACGTGCGCCGGTCCCCAGCACAGCTACCGGACTGTAGTTATTCAAGGCCGTTTCGAAAGGCTTCAACCACCCGACGGAATTTATCAAGGTGCCGCCGCCCAGAAGAACTCCGACGTACAAAGGCCGGTTTCTTCCGTGCAGGCTCTGAATGATCCTGATCCTCGGCCCATTGCGATAGTGGACGAGCCGGAACGGCCGCATATAGGCCCGGATCGCCAGATACATTGCTTCATCCCCAAGATTTCCATGACCCAGCCAGCCGAGATACCCGATCCTTCTCACCGAAGGCAGTATGTACCGCCGGTGAGCCGCCAGTCGATACAGGACATCCGGTATCACTGCCGACTCGGTTGTCGGACGTCCGAATAGATCGCGACGGCTGCAATACTGATGTACTGGTATTAGCATTCTAGATCCCACTGAGCCGACAATGCCGAATGCTTCGGCAAACACGCACGAGCCGATTGCGTCTTTATAGTGAAACAAAAGGCGTGCCATTCAGATAAACCACCTTAACCCAGGTTTCGCAGGCGCGGGATAAGGCAATCTCGCACAACATCTTACGCATACTGCTCTCTCTCTCCCTCGACTCCGCTCGGGACGGCGCCTCGACTCCGCTCGGGACGGCGCCTCG
>CAZEMW010000372.1:0-4617 GCA_964513105.1 uncultured Fibrobacterota bacterium | reverse complement strand
GCTCATTTCAGAAAAAAATAATTGAACCCCTGCCGAAGCAGCGTCCGGTCACCGAGCCTGTCGCCGGTTACCGAGCCTGTCGAGGTACCCGGCTTAGCGGTACAACGGCCCCAGTTTGTCGCAGACCATAAAATCATTTCCACCGTACCGATCCCACATGGTAGGACGGAACACATCGGCTTCGGGGATGTTGTGGAAATCAACCGGGATGCGCAGCATCGCATTGAGTGTAATCAGATCGGCTCCAACCAGACCAAAAGAATTGGCATCATGGTTCGGCCCGATCTTGGACATGTACTCGAACGAACTCATGTCACGTGGTACCCAGTAGCTTTCCGGCCAGGTCTTGTCGGTGACTTTACTGATATGATCGGCAACGTCTCCGGGCAGCTCAACCGTTTCACCTTCTACAACCGAACAGGTCGGTAGATCGCCCACGGCATTATACCGATACGCCGTCATCGGGATTCCACCCGGTGTACGGTAGTGACTCGAGAGACCGTCTCCGATGAAATACTCGAGTATGGCCGCCATATAGGTCGTACCGGAGATTGACTGATCAATCAGTATCTGCTGAAGTTCCGCGGAATCCTGGAGTTTTCGGGTAACTTCGTAGATTGGCGTTTTCTTGTCGACACCGACGATTTCATATAGATCAACCGCAAAATCCAGGGATCCGGCTCCGGAGTTTCTCTTGTCGATGAGTCCCTGAGGCACGACTTTGGATACGTCGATACCGGTCGCGGCCTTGATACTCTCGGCGGTCCAGTTTGTTCTGATATCGGCAAAAAGCTGCGGCAGCCCGCCGGTCAGCAGATGAGCGGCAAGCATCCCGATCGCATTCTTCGAGTCGTTTTCGGTGGCTACGATAAACGGCTGACGGTATCCGTTCCAGTCGAACGAGCTGGTCAGAAGAGACTCGGTCATATCGAAATTGGGGTAGAGATCGGTCCATTGACGCTGCCCCTGTGTTCCGGCGGCAATCGCGTTGTATCCCTGCGATTGCTCAACATCACCGGCATACCCCTTGGATTTTTCCGCCAAACGCGGATTACCAATCATCATATCCCGCACAATGAGCGTCATCTTTATGCATTCCCCAAGTAGATCATCATCCGACATCGGACGCTCACCGGAACCAAACTGATATTTGAACTTCTCTTTCATGAAGGCAAAGGCTTTTTCGAATTCTTCCTGATCATACATACCTTTGTCCAACCGGCCCTTGACCGCGACCATATCCACCGAAGCCGAACCCATGCCGAAATAGTGGTGAAACATGTTCCGACGGACATCGGAGCCGATGATTCCCATCGAAACACTTCCTACAGACAGGTAGTTTTTCCCCCGCATTTCGGCAATTGCGCAGGCGCATCGGGCGAAACGAAGAAGCCTTTCGGATACGTACGGGGCCATTTCGCCGCTTTCGGACTCGAGGTCGGGATTATATATCGAGAATATCGGTCGATTCTTCTCATCCATGGCCGCGCAGAAAGCCTTGAGCCAGACGGCGCCCGGGCGATCCGTCTGGTTAAGACCGTAGGCAGCCTGCACCCACTCCGAACTCCCGATTCCCATACAGGCCGACATCAACTCGTCACTGTATGCCCATGAACGGCTCACCCAGATATTCGCGCTCACCCCCCGGGACGTATAGTACTCCTGCGCACGGGCACCACTTCGGGCGCCGTACACGATTTCCGGTGCCACCACCACGCGCGGAGCCATACCGTCGGCAAGGCGAACATTCTTTACGATCAAATCGTACACACGTTCGGCCATTGCCCATGTGCAGGCCACATTAGATTCAAATGCTCCGGTCCGTCCGTCGGCAACCGGGGTGATCGCAATGGTGGGGACATGTCCAACCAGTCGTCGTTCACTCGGTACAAAACTTCGAGCCTGCTTCTGTCGGGCTTCAAAATCCGGTCTTGCAGTGTCCATGCGCTACATCCTTTCCTTTTCTATAGCCCCTTTCGGGGTGTTTTTGCGGGGGGGATACTGAAGAGAAATCACGGAGCACACAGAGAGCACTGAGAAATTGTTAGTTTTACCTCTCGGTGTACGTCGCACGCCCGCACTGAAACAGTTGCCGGTTCCTTCAGCTCCTCCACTATTTGTCGTACCTCTATGGAGGGAATGTCCGGTGGTGGGGATGAAGTTCCGGAGTCGGATTATCGGTTTTCCTTCAGCCGTATCCGTCGCGATTTCCCCAGACACAGGAAATAATTTTTGAGCCGGGGAAAAGGCAATAATATAGAAAATGATGCGTGCCGATATGAAGTGTAGTTTTCCGGAAAGGCGTATGAATTGTGGATGGAGCCGTTTCATGGATAGTTGTCGCGTTGATCGCGGCTGTTTTCATTTCTCTGCGTCACCTGTACGTGAAACGGTTCTGCATGAGCAGTCCCCCGGAAATTCTGGTGTTCTCCACCCGGCTGGTCGGCTCTGTTTTCCTGTTGCCGGGGCTTTTTCGAGCTGAATTCCGTGTTTCCCACATGCCGGCATTTATAGCGGCCGCTTTCGTCACCGTTTTTGTGACGGCTGTAGCAACAACCGTGCAGATGCATGTCATTCAGCGGTCCGCACTTTCACGCAATATTCCCTATCTCGCCCTCATTCCGGTCTTTATGATCCCCTGGGGGCTTATCCTGCTGGGCCAATCCCCCACCCCGGCTTCTTTTCTCGGTCTCGTAATCGCGTCGGCCGGAGCATATGTCCTGAACGCCTCCCCGGACCAGCCGCTCCTCACCCCCCTGCTTACCGTCATTCGCAAAGGACCGGCGCGTCTGATGTTCTTCGTAGCCCTCGCTCTGGGTCTGACCACCACCTGCGACCGGATTGCGATCGGATCCGCTTCGGCGTACACCTACCTCGTAGTCTGGACAGTCGCCTCGACAGTAGTTATGGGCATTCGCGCTCTCAGGCACGGACGACCCCTTGTGGTCAAGACCCTTCTCTCCAAACACACTATCGCCCAGGCAGGTCTCTGGACTGTCGGCTTTTCGTCGCAAATGGCTGCAGTTGAGCTCTCATCGCACGTGCCCATGGGAGTGGCCTATGTGAAAATGCTCACCATGCTGAGTATCCTCATCACCGTTACAATCGGCGGCAGGCTTTTCTCGGAGCGGCACGTTCTGAGGAGTTCTGTGGCGGCGGGAATGATGGTTCTTGGGGCCGTGGTGACAATTTGGGGTCGATAGGGCTATGGCTCTTTAGGAACCTTTTCTTCTCTTCGTTGGTGCTAAGCCGGCATAGCCGGATACCTCGGCATTTTCCCGATTAATGATCGGGAGAGTGAAGCGTGGATGTGTCAGATAGACAGTCTAATGTTCAATGCTTCTTCGACTCTGGATCCCTTTATCTTGTAAACAATAAAGAAAAGCGGAGTAGATTCTTTGGTTGCGCTTGTTGTGCGCCTATGCCAAACCCGTTCGTTTTCCAGATTTCCCTATTGGGGGGGGCACTCAAATCTGGTCATGGACGGGCAGATTTGACTCCTCAGTCAAATGAACTCGGTTTTCAATTCCTAATCTCACCAGCTCTCTTTTCGTCTACGTAAAGTATTGCAGCAACCTGTTTGTTTTCGTTTTTCCATTCCACTCGGTTGACTTCATCACGGATTCCTTTCCCACCATAATAGTTGCTCAGCGAATAGGAAATCGGAATTCCCCTTATCCCAAACCGCATGAGATAATTGCTCCAACCTACCCCCGTATCAAAATGGTCTATTCGAACTATTTCGTATCTCTTGATGCCCTGGTAGTGCTTTGAAAGTCTAGTCTCCGGCGGAAATATCCGCAGCCCCGCGATTCCTCCAATTAAGCAGAGAAATGCAATGCCGACAAAAATGCTTGCTCCTATGCTTGGGAATAGAATCTTCAGGATTTTATTCTTCCTTTTCAGAGACAACCATATCAACTCAGAAAGCATATACACTACAGTTCCCCAAAGGAAAAAATTCAATTCTGGTGTTGTCATTTGAAGTCTTAAAAACGCAGAGGGTATTACGAGCAAGAGGAAGACAATGTAAGCCCTATGCCTTTTTTTTCTTTTGGGAAGCCAAAGATACCCGAATAACCCCAAAAGCGGAGCAATCGCAATGTAAGCCGGAAACATTAAGTTCAAAGTAGTGTTATCCATAACCTGCAGTTCGTCAGGCGGTGGTGGTTTGAGTACTAAGTTCTAATAGAACTCAGCGCTTTTTCAATAGGCCGCATCCGGCTTTTGTGTGGGTCGCTACCAGGACGGGAATGTGCAGATTTCTTCATCTGCATATTATTGTATCAATAAAGCCAAGTTCAAGAGCTTGTTGTGGTGTCATATTGAATTCTGAACTGTCCGTTACCCTTTGTTCGGTAATCTTTGAGATTCTTTTCCAGTCTTCTATTTCAATTCCTTTTGCTACCGCATCATACGACGTTTCGGTTTCATTGTTATCATAATCATTTCCGTGGAACATCATCATGGTGTTACAGTATGCTGCTCTTATGCCGGTACCATAGGAAACCGGTCGCAAAGCAGAGGACGCACATCGCCCGGTAGCATAGGTAGTGTCCGTCGAGTCTATGGAATGACTTGCGTTTCCTATTGCCTTTGCTTCAGAAATGTAACCTC
>CAZEMW010000371.1:0-4619 GCA_964513105.1 uncultured Fibrobacterota bacterium | reverse complement strand
ATCTGGAGGGCGGAGTTGTGCAACGTATTCAGCAGGCCAAGGATAGTACCGCCGTTCGTCCGGTTTCGGATACTTCAGAGAAGTCGGAAGATGAGTAGGAGATCACCACAATGAGAGTTCCTCTCAGTGCACCGGCAACGCCGCCTTATTCAGGGCGCTGCGGAATGATACGACTGCACGCAGGAAGTGCGTCGATTTCTGTGCAGCGCAAGTTGGTGGGACAGAACTATGTCAAGTATTGAGACACTTTGGAAAGAGTATAAAGAAAACGGCTCCAAGATCGCCAAAGACAAGCTGTTGGTGGAGTACGCCCATCTGGTGAAATATGTAGCGCACAGACTGGCGGTAAATCTTCCATCATCGGTCGACCGCGATGATCTGATCGGTTCCGGAGTCCTGGGACTTATCAAGGCGGTGGAGACGTTCGAAATTGAGCGCGGTTTCAAATTTGAAACCTATGCCGGTCATAAGATCAGAGGCGCTATTCTGGATGAGCTCCGGGCACTCGACTGGGTACCCCGTTCCGTTCGACAGAAGTCGCGTGATCTGCAGAAAACCTACGCAAAACTCGAGAACCGATTGGGCAGAATGCCATACGACGACGAGGTATGCGAAGAGCTGGGAATGGAAATGGATGAATATGAGGGTCTACTCTCAGACATAGCTCCAACCACCATCGTTTCACTCGAAGAAAGCATGCCCGAACGTGGTGCGGATTCGAAGGAAATCAGATTAATCGATACCATTGAAGATCCCGGCAGTGATAACCCGTTGAAGCAGTTGGGATTCGTAGAGGTGAAGAATATCCTGAAGGATACGATATCGAATCTTCCGGAAAAAGAAAAACTGGTCGTTGCACTGTATCATTATGAAGAGCTTACGCTGAAGGAAATTGGGGTGGTTCTCGGAATCTCCGAGTCACGCGTCAGTCAAATACATTCAAAAGCAATTCTGAAGCTTCGCTCTCGGCTTTTGCAACGGATCAATGCATAATCTGCCGTACGCAGCGGCGGATAGGCGATCCAAACGGTTGGCGATCGGTTAAACGAGAGATACATTGACGGGAGATCACCCCATGAGTGACGGATTCAACCTTCGTGCTTCGCTGCATCAGCTTACTCAGGTGGATCGGCAGCAACAGGATGTACATCGCACGCCGATTGCTCACCAGGACCAGACCGAACGTACATCACAGGATGAATGGATGCACCGGAGCAGGATGCCGGTGCAGCCCGATGGGGCCGAAGGCAGGAATGTGGATCCGGAGCATCGGAAGAAAGCGTTCTTCAAAAAGAAGAAGCGAAGAAAGAAGACCCGTCCCAGGAACCGTGACCAATCCGATCAGGGAGACGAAGGGTTGTTTGTTGATTATAGTGTGTGATACACACAAACCGGAGTCGGGAAAGCCGAAACTCGAGCCGAGTTTTCAAACCACACACCGATTAATCCAATGCGAGGGTGGCCCTGTGATTGCGCGCACCATTGTGGCGAGATCGATCGACATCTGCGAGTGTTCTAAAGCATTGAATAATCCAAACATACGGGTCAAGCTATTCTGAACGAGAACGGTCGGATACCCCTGATCTTGTAGCGATATGTTTCGAGCAGGTATATGGCAATAGAAACACAATCTTCCAAGGCTCAGCGAATACGCCGTATCGCCGAAGGAATTCTGGGACTACCTACCCTTCCGACGGTAGTCTCAAAAATGATTCGTCTTGTCGACAGCCCAAAGACGACAACATCGGCGTTGGCTCGCCTGATATCGAGTGATCAGTCCTTAACGGCCAGAATTCTGAAAATGGCCAATTCCGCATACTATGGTTTTTCACGGGAAATCGCGACCGTGAATACGGCGATTGTGGTAATGGGGTTCAATGCCGTCAAGGATCTGGGGTTATCGCTGTCGGTATTCGACATGTTCAAAGAGGCCGAATCGGTGCATGCATTTGATCCGGCTCGCTTCTGGGAGCACTCAATAGGCTGTGGCGTTGCGGGAAAAGTAATCGCATCAGTCCATCATCCGCAGAGGGCCGGGGAGGCATTCGTCGGGGGGCTTCTCCACGATATCGGCAAGGTGGTGCTTAATCAGTATGCACATGAGGAGTTCCTCGAGATTATGGGTCGCGTAACATCAAATGATGAGATACTGGAAGACGCTGAGTTGTCGGTTATCGGAGTGGGGCACGGCACTATCGGAGGATGGCTGACGGACAAGTGGAAGCTCCCGCCCTTTATTTCGGAATGCATTTATTGTCATCACAATCCTCAGGAAGCCAAAATAGATCCGGTCCTTACGGCAATAATCTCCCTTTCGGATGTGTTGTGCCACCGCGCCGGAGTCGGAAACTCCGGACGGGTGCGGTCGCCCGAACCGTCGGATTGCCTTTGGGAAATATTTAGGAATGCCGGTATTCCTCTTTGTGAATCGTCGCTTGATACGGTAGAAACGGAATTCCTGCTGGAGTTCGACCGTAACGACACATTGCTTTCGTTTGTTCATGATGACGGGGGTACCTGTTGACTGATTTCTGCCGCACAGGTGATCCGGGTCCAAAACAGCCATGATGTGAAAATGAGTGAAAAGCAGACATTTCAGATACCCGAGGACGTGCTGTCGGCGTGTTGCATATTGTTCAATGCGCGGATGGGCATCGCCCGTGGGATTGTTCATGCGTTACAATCACCGGACGTCACTATCGCATTCGAAAAAAACGTGGAGAAATACCTTTCGCATTTATCTCTCGATACTGAGAAACGGAATCGAGTGCGTGCGGCGAGTATGAAGAAGCTCACCCATGCGCGGACCATTCTGCACGCGTTTACCGCCGGGGGCGGATGGCCGGTCACGGCAGTATCGTCCGTGGTACCGGCACGCATGGGAAATGCTGATACGGGTAACGACGACACAAACACGTACTACCGGGGAAAAACCAAACGAGGCCGATTGCGGTTTGGAAGTTTTCTGTTCTACAAGGGCACGGTTCCTCTTGAGAGCGTTCGTCGCGCCCTGGAGTGGCAACGTTCCCGGCGCCCTCTTATCGGCAGACTGGCTATGGAAAAAGGCTTTCTTCTACCAAGTGATTTTGCCGAAATCCTCTTTTATCTGCCTGCCGGCCATAGTTTTGGTGAAGTTGCGGTCCGTAGAGGCTATCTGTCTGAACGGCAGTTGCAGCAGCTTCTCAATGAACAGCGGCGGTATTCATCCCCGGTAGGAGAATACTTCATCCTTCAGGGACATCTTTCGCGCAGCAGACTCGAGCGATACCATCGAGAGTTTGTCCGTCATAATCGTCGGCACGAGTGCGATGAAGAATACGATGCGGTTGCGTCTGCGTGAAGGTCTGGTCTATTTTTCCAATGGTAATCAGGTGTTATCGGCCGAAGAGCATAAACGCCTTTACCATACCGTACGGGGCTATAGGGGAGAAATATGAAAATGGATTATCTGCAGGTAGAAAACGGAAAAATTGTCGACGAAAGCGGTTCTGAGGTCCGGCTGCGCGGCACCTGTCTCGGAGGCTGGATGAATATGGAGAATTTCATCAACGGCTACCCGGGGGCTGAGCACGAATTGCGATGGGTTGCTGCGGATATTCTCGGTCCCGCCAAAGCGAAGTTCTTCTTTGATCGATTGCTTGACCATTTCCTCACCGAAGACGACATAGTTTTCATGAAGCGGGCAGGAGTCAACGTGCTTCGTCTTCCGCTGAACTATCGCCATTTCGAGGATGATCTCCGTTTGGCAGAGTATAAAGCATCGGGTTTCAAGCGTTTGGAGGAAGCGGTTTCCCTTTGCGAAAAGCACGGCGTGTACGTTATCTTTGATCTTCATGCGGTACAAGGGTGGCAGAATCCCGATTGGCATAGTGACAACGCATCGCGGCATTCCCTTTTCTGGCGTCATGCCCATTTTCAGGATCGATGGATCCGGTTGTGGCGTGAACTGGCGCATCACTACAAAGGCGAATCGGTTATTGCAGGCTATAATGTAATGAACGAGCCGGTAACCGGAAACCCGAGGGGGTTCTACGGCTCGGATTATGCCACCGATTGGGAATTGATCAACAGACTGTATACCTCCGTGGTGAAATCAATCCGATCGGTTGATTCCAAGCATATCATTTTCCTTGAGGGTGATCTATACTCTACCCGCTTCGATGGGTTCGATGAGCCGTTCGACGATAATCTGGTGTACTCATGTCATCATTACACGGCACAGGGATTCGGCCCCGGTGCGTATCCCGACGAGGATCGGGGGTGGAATCGCGACGGGCAGAAAACCTTTTTTGAGAAACACCAAGGCCTCCGGTTTTCTCAGCAGCATTCGGTGCCGTTGTGGGTAGGGGAGTTTGGATCGGTATATAATGGCCCGCCCGAGGAGATTCCGGACCGCTTACAGGCGCTGGACGATGAGATATCCGTATTCGAAGAAGCCGGGGTTCACTGGACCACCTGGACGTATAAGGATGTCGGTGTGATGGGCTGGGTCACTCTTGATCCCGAGTGTGAGTATCTGGATCGAATCAAAGGAGTGCTTTCCGCAAAGCGCCGGCTTCAATGTGATCACTGGCAGGAGTGGTTGCCGGAGACGAAAATCGGAAAAATGGCCTCAGGAC
>CAZEMW010000370.1:0-4623 GCA_964513105.1 uncultured Fibrobacterota bacterium | reverse complement strand
TTCTCTGAAGGCACTTGTTCAGGATACCGGCTGGGCTCGATACGTTCATCAGCCGGCCGAAGTTGATTCCGCGGTGGACTCCCTTTTCTTCATTCCGATCTATACTCAAAGATCCGATTCCACATTGGACACCACCGTGACCGATACCACCTATAGACTTGAAACGGTCGTGACCCTCCGTTGGCGCACTCTCACTGGGATAGAGGTATATGATCGCCGCTACTGGAATATCGGCAAACAGGAACTTCAGTCTCGACGCCAGGTGCAAGTGTATTCGGGGTCGACCGATACCGCTTACTATCATTATGCCGGGATCAAGAATGACAATATCAAAGACACGATTGGGGTATTCACCGGACCCGATGCACACCACTTGTGGGCGGAACGGGTAACCGGGTCGGAGAACTGGTGGAATGAGGTTTCTCAGTCAAGACTTGCGGCGCTACGAGACTCCACCGACTTTGCGGGCGACGGCTATATATCGTTTCAACTGAGCAATGTAATTCTTGGTGAAGAGCAGGTGTATGTCTACAATTTCACTAATCCCGATACGCAGAATGTACGACTTGTGGGTAGAAGCGCGAATGTAACCGAAGGTGTTGAATCCTCGACATTCGATATCGTGCACCGTTATGATCCGGCAAAGAAGGTGTCGGATTTGATCTCGTACGTGAGAACAGACAAACTCGACAATACGCTGGAACCAGTATACCAACTCACACCTGTTGCCGACTCACTGTGCTCCCTCTACGTTTACTACTCACCGGTGGAGACCGAAGGCAGTCCTTTCGGAGACTTGGACGGTGTTAAATACACCTATCAGGTAGAGCACGATTCCACCTGGCGGAACTGGACCTACAACTGGTTCCGGAGAGTGGATACCCCCAAAGACACCTCTCGCTACCAGGCGATTGTCTGGACCCATGTGCCCAATGAGAAGACCACCCTTGACGGCTCCGAAGGGCTTTCGGAGGGATACACCCGGGCTCGGGCAATCTATGCCGACGGCGCGCCGGGTACACGGCAGGAAGTCTGGACCCGGGTGGAGAACACCTATTCTTATACCTGGATAGGGGCAATTCTCGGGGATACGTTACACCTTGACATGGACGATGTCCAGGCAAACGCGACCGGCTACTCCTGGAGAATGGGGATATCCGACGACGCCTTTGAGTTGCGGAGAGGAGCGCTCGAAGTAGTCGGGGATTCCACCCTTATCCTTGATACCCTCTACGATGCGGACTCACGAGTTACCCGGGCAGTGTTTCGGGGACGAAATGGAACCGCGCAGGTCTCGGGAATCGATGAGTTCGGTATTTCGGTCAACAACGACACCATTTCGATATTATGCGAAACAGGTGAATGCGCCGAGTTCACCGGCCTTTCTTTCCGGAGGGATGCACTTTCTTCCTGGGGCAACACGTGGTTTATTACCGGACGGGATATCGACTCCCTGGAGTACTCCGCCCGTCTGCAGCAGGCCCCAACCGGAACCCTGACCGGAAGTATCCGTACTACCGGCCGGGATGTCCTTGTGGTGACCGAAATTATAGAAATCTCTCCGCTCCACCGCGGGACCGGCACGATATCAGGTATTTTTGAAGGACCGGTGGAATCCCTGACCGATACCACCACCGAAGAGGGCAACTACGAGATACTCGAGGGTACCCGAACCGGGGTTCGGTACGATTTGTGGCAGACGAACTGCCTTAACGAGCCGCCCTACTGCTTCAAGTAGATTCGTTGGCCGGTAAACAATAAATGACGGACCTGTAATGACGCGGTTTTTTCGACACATCCGAGATGCATTGCGCGGTTTTGTGCATGCAAAATGGATGACGTTTGTCTCAATCATGACGGTGGCAATGGCGCTCTTTTTCATGGGAGTCATTGCCGTCGGGTTCCTGAATATTCATGCCTGGCTCAACCGTACAACCGAACAGGCGGGCGTTGCGGTATATCTGGAGGACTGGGCGGCCGCGGACTCGACCGTGCGAATTCGCTTGCAGACGCAGATCGAGTCTATTCCTCACGTTGCCGGAACGGAGTATGTGAGTAAAGATCACGCATGGGAGAGGTTTTCGACCTTGTACGGCCCGGAAATGCTGGAAGCCGTCGATGAGAACCCGCTGCCGGCATCGTTCGAGGTGGTAATCGAAGCCAGGCACCACTCCCCCGAGGAACTGCGAAACTTTGCGAAAGAGGTGGAGCGAATGTCGGGAGTTGAGGGTGTTGGGTATGCCGGAGGGTGGGTCGACGACCTTGACCGGGTCCGAACATGGTTCTGGATTGGTAGCCTGGTGATTGTCCCGCTTCTTTTCATGGCCTTGCATTTCGTTATAAGCAACACGGTAAAACTGACCATCTATGCACGCCGCGATCTTGTCACGAATATGCGTTTTGTCGGGGCTACCGACGGCTATATCGAGGCGCCGTTTATTCTCGAAGGCATGTTCCAGGGGATGCTTGGCGGTTTTATTGCGGTCGGCGGACTGTTGGTGGTTAAAACGCTGGGATCGTACTGGGCTGTGGAATGGGGCCCCTGGTATCTTCTACCCGGGATTTTCCTAACGGGAGCGGTGATCGGTTGGCTTGGGAGCTCGAATGCCGTACGACGGTTTTTGAAATGAGCGACGGACTGCTACGAGTTATCTGCCGGGCGTGGTGCGTCTGGATGATATTGCTGCCGATGAGACTCGTGAGAGCCCAGTCGTCCGACGTCCCCCAGACGGTGCGGAAGTACGAAGAGCGTCTCAAGGAAAAGAGCGCCGTACTCGATTCGATACGAAAGGAATTGAACCGCGGACGGGAAAAGGTCAAAGAGCTAAAAGAGACAGAGGGATCCTATCTCACACAAATTCAGCAGTTTGAGCAAAACATCGAAACATCCGAAGACCTTATCGAAAAAATAGTGCTTCAAATGGACACCGTCACCGAGAACATCGAATCCCTTCACGATTCGCTCTATTCGGCAAACAAAGATCTTGAGGATCGCAGTCGGAAAATGAAGAAGCGAATCAGGAATATGTACAAGACCGGCAAGATCGGAAGATTTCAGATTCTTTTCGGATCCCGGAATACCAGTGACCTGATTCATCGAATGAAATATTTTGTAGAGCTGAACCGCTATGACAGGATGCTTCTGGAGTCGATTCAATCTACCCGCAATAGAATAAAGCGACATACCACCACGCTTGAACTTGAGCGCGATCGGCTTGCACTCCTAAAGAACGAACGAGAGGAAGAACAGGAAGAGCTTCGGGCGGAACAGAAAGCCCGGAAAGAGATGCTTGAGACCGTTCGTTCGGAGCGGGAAGCATACGAGTCGATGGTGGCGGAGCTTGAACGGGCGCAGGAAGAGCTGAATACGCTTCTGAAAACGCTTGCCGCCCGACGGAAAGAAGCGAAACTCGAGCATGAACGCGGACGGAAAATTGCGTTTGAGCAAAGAAAAGGGAAACTCCCCTGGCCGGTTTTCGGGACCGTAGAGCGTGAGTTCGGAAAAATCGTTCACCCCGTGTATAAAACGGTGACGATGAACATGGGAATCGACATTCGCGCCGATCGAGGTGAAGACGTTATGTGTGTGGCGCCGGGACGGGTTGACTACGTCGGCTGGATGCGGGGGTACGGGCGATTCGCTATCGTGAACCATGCCGGTTACGTAACCGTGTACGCCCACCTGGACAGCATTGCGGTCGCCAAAGATCAGGATGTCGAATATGGAACGGTTGTGGGCCGTGTCGGCGACAGTGGCTCGCTCGACGGATCTAAACTGCATTTTCAAATCCGCAAGGAATCGGATCCGGTAAATCCACGTGAATGGCTGGAGCGAAAGGAGTAGGCGTGCCGACCCTCAACTGGAAAAACCTGGTCGGGCAGGAGCGTATTAAGGATGCGCTGAAACATGCGTTTGATCGCAATGCGCTGGGACATGCGTATCTGTTCTCGGGTGATGCCGGAACCGGTAAATTCCAGGCGGCCGTTGAGCTCGCTATGGCTCTTCTGTGCGATTCCGAAGATGCCGTTCCATGCGGTGAGTGTGATTCCTGCCGCCAGGTACAGCACTATGCGCACCCCGATTTCCACTGTGTTATGCCTCTCGAGCTGCAGAAAGAACACAAAGGGACCGGCGGAAAGCTCAGCGATGATGGATGGGCGTATCTGAATACGACCTGTCGAGAACGTATAGCGGAACCGTACCGTCTTCCGCAAGGCACCGGAATCAGCACAATTCCGGTCGAGTGGATTCGAGAGGTCAATCATTCAATTCTGCGCGGATCGGTTTCGGGCCGGCGCAATGTCGCGGTCATATGCGGCATCGATATGATGAACCGCGAATCGGCAAACGCGATGCTGAAAACACTTGAGGAGCCGCCGGCGGAAACGGTTATACTGCTCTGCACCGAACGGCCCCACGCCGTTCTTCCTACGATTCTCTCACGGTGCCAGATACTCCGATTCGGGCACATCCCGCCCGACGACATGTCAAAGGCTCTGGCGAAAACGTTCAACACCACGCCGGATAGCTCTCAGGTCGTGAGCGCGGTGCAATGCGCCGACGGATCCCTGGGAAGAGCGCGACTGCTTCTGGAAACACCTCCCGACGAGTATGTCCAGGCC
>CAZEMW010000369.1:339-4628 GCA_964513105.1 uncultured Fibrobacterota bacterium | reverse complement strand
CGCATAGACAAAAAATACGCTAAAAAAAAGTGGATTTGTCAGACAAAGAGTCTATTCCGTATCGCACGATTTGCGGAATCCGCTGCAGGCCGTCGACAGCTTTGTGGACTTGCTGCGCGAAGAGTATACGGAGTGCCTCGACGAGGATGGGCGGGAGTATCTTCGACGAATCGATAACGGCACAAAGAAAATGAACCAGTTGATTGACGACATGCTATCATTGTCGAGCGTGTCTCGTCTGGAAGTGGATCGAGACGAAATCAATCTAAGCAGTATGGCTTCCTCGGTACTCCACGAGTTGGCACACTCAGATCCCCAACGTTCGGTTATGTGGAATGTACAGGATGACATACGAGTACTCGCGGATCCTCGGCTCTTGAATATCGCTCTATCCAATCTTATAGGCAATGCGTGGAAGTATACCGGTGGAACTCAGGATGCACGAATTGAAGTAGGTGCCGATCGACAGAATGACCGACTGGTTTGCTACGTTCGAGATAATGGTGCCGGATTCGATATGAGCAACGCCGATATCATCTTTGCCCCTTTCCGACGGCTGCATACGGAGCGAGAATTCAGCGGAACCGGAATCGGGCTCGCCACGGTCGAACGGGTAATTCATCGGCACGGAGGACGGGTCTGGGCTGAATCCGAAATAGGAAAGGGGGCGACCTTCTATTTCACACTGGGGTAAAATGACCGCGCCCGCCCGCCGGCCGACACAAGAAAAGAAAACCATCATTCTAGTTCTGGAAAGATCCGGGGAACGCTCTTAAAAGCCTTCTCGCACATTTCCGTGTTTTCGGGGCATTTTCGCATGAACGGCACGCTGGATGTATTTTGAATCCTGATGCATTCACGACAGGAGCCGGTTTAGAAACTCGATCTTGAGACGGTTGCCGCGGTCGCGACGAATTGCCCGGATTCATGTCTGATGTGGATTTCACCCGCCTTGTGCATGCATACCTCACGTGATACTCGGGACCGACCTCACACTCTCCGGATCTGAAATTTGAGCTATTCTCTTGTCCGTGATTATAACAATTGAACGGAAAACACTCTGCGGGAGATTGGAAGAAGCTATACACATTATGGAAAACGCGGAACGAATACGGCCTTGGGAGCAGGATCCACGGTACTGGGAATACCGGAGCAAGCCTGTGTTGCTCCTTGGGGGTTCTAAGGAAGACAACCTCTTTCAGATAGATGATCTGGAATCACATTTGAACGAGATGGTTGAATGTGGCGCAAATGTGGTCCGCAACACGATGAGCGACCGGGATCCGGATAATGTCTATGCGTGGCACAGGAGAGAAGACGGATTATATGACCTGGATCGCTGGAACGATGAATACTGGCGGCGCTTTAGCGAATTCCTGCGCCTTACCGAGGAGCGCGGGATTATTGTGCAGATCGAGGTGTGGGATCGATTCGATTACTCCGATAAGAAACAGCCCTGCTGGCAGAACCAGCCGTTTCGTCCCGTGAACAATATCAATTACGACGATTCCGTAGGGCTTCCGGATACCCAGCCGTATCATCCATCAAAGGACCAACAACCATTTTTCCATTCAATTCCAGGGATGCCGCAGTATGTAAAAGGGCTTGATCGTATCCGTTCGTACCAGGAACAATTTGTTGACAAAATGCTTTCGTATAGCCTCCAACACGGAAATGTCCTGTATTGCATGAACAACGAAACATCGACACCTGTTCAGTGGGGGCAATACTGGATATCTCACATCCGGAAACGTGCCGAGGAAGCGGGAGTGGATGTTTACTGTACGGATATGTTCGACGACATTTACCGGGGAGATGATTCCGAGTTTCTGGGGACTCTTGTCGATACCCCTGAATATTACGATTTCGTGGACATTTCTCAGGTTAACAGCCGCCTTTTCGGCAGGGATCACTGGGAAATGTGTAAGAAACTCCTGCAGATTGTCAGAAAAACCGTTCGTCCGGTTAACCATACAAAAATTTATTCCGACGGAGGATTCAGTTTCGGATCGGGTACGCCGCAGGACGGTATAGAGCGATTCTGGCATAACATACTTCTGGGATCGTCGTCGGCACGATTCCACCGCCCCGGAGCAGGGATCGGATTGAATGACATAGCGAAAGCATGTATTCGTGCCGCTCGTGAAGTGGGATCACTTGTTGCGTTCCACGATCTGAGACTCGCCATGGAATATCTCGCTTCGCCCAAAGAGGACCGGGCATATTGCGCCGCCGCACCGGGAACAGATTTGGTTGTCTTCATTCCTCATGGTGAAACCGTCGATTTGAATAAGACGGGAATCGATGGTTCAAGGGAAATCTGCTGGATTCCGATTGCACCGGGTGAAAAACACAACGGCGAGATTCTGAAAGATAGAACTGACGGCCCTTTAATCTTGTCACCGCCATCACCCGGGCCCTGGACTGCGGTGATCAGGTCTGTCGGCAAAGAGAAATCGCTTAATGAGTATGATTAGACATTTTATCCGGCAGAGAAGCTGTCTATTTGGCGGCTGATCCCGCCACCGCGGAACGAAGTCTGATCTTTGTTTCGGGGGTTACCCGACAGGCACCAACCAGGAATCAGGGTCGCGAATGGATATTGAAATTCGGCATTCGGACATTCTCCCCGATTCGAGATCGAGCGCAACGGGGCATCTGCAGAACGCCATAGACAGGTGCGCCGGTGAGGGCGGGGGAACTGTCCGGGTAAACTCGGGAGTTTATCCCTGCGGCACGATTCGGCTGAGAAGTAATGTCTGCCTGCATCTCGAACACGGCGCAATGATTCTCGGCGTCGTTGACTCTGACTTATATCCGGTAATAGATAAACAGGCGACTCCCGACAAGCCGCCTCTTCGAAGCCTCTTACTTGCCGAAGGATGTTCCCGAACTGCAATCACGGGCACCGGGATTATCGACGGCGGGGGAGTGGATGTCGGGGAGTGGCAAAAGCCACATACGATGAAGCTTCGAGCCGCTCTCTGTTTTCTGCGCGACTGCACCGATCTACGCATCGAAGGGGTAACACTGCGTAATTCTCTTTTCTGGACAATGCATCTGCTTCGGTGCACCGACGTGCACATTCGGGGCATCGGCATCAGGTGTCGAAACAAAATTCCTAATACGGACGGGATTGATCCCGACGGATGTCGCAATGTCGTGATAGGCGATTGTTCCATTAACACGGATGATGATTGCATCGTGGTAAAAAGCACCGAAGGGGATGTGGCTGAAAACATCACGGTCACCAACTGCGTCCTGAGTTCGGGAGCTTCGGGGCTGAAGGTCGGTACCGAGACGAAGGCCGATATACACCGAATTGCCGTAAGCAACTGTGTCATCCATGATTCGAACATGGGAATTACGCTTTTTTCCAAGGACGGCGGCACATTGCAAAAAATGACCTTTACCGGGGTGCACATGGTGGTGCGTGGGCCATTTCCATTGTTGCTTGATACGATGCCGCGGTCGACGGAGGCGTCACCCCCCGGGGCAATTCAGGACATCACATTGCGGGATATCACGGTTTCCGGTAGCGGTCGATGCATAATGGAAGGCTTCGAAGGGGTTCCTCTCAGGAACATTGTCGTTGAAAACCTTCTCTGGGAAGTCACCGGTGCATTCGATCAGAAACGAATACACAAGCCTGCAGGATCTTCTTTTGTTTCCGGAGATATGAAAAAGATTTGCTCATATGCTGAGCCATACCATTTCTTTTTGACACATGCGGAAAAACCAACGATGCGCAATGTCGAAGTTCGGCCGGTGCCCGGTTTCTTTCTCGACAGGAAAATGATGAAACTCTCAAAGGTTGTGAAACCCGACCTGGACGTCGCCGGCGGGGACTGATTCCGGGCGAGGCCGGCCACGGAAAGGATAAGGACTCTTCCAGAATGGAGTTGTTTTGAGCTACAAAGGTAAACAAACGATTACGCTTCTATCGGCAATTCTCATGGCGGTCTGCATTCGTACCAATGCGGATGAAATAGTCCTGGCCAACGGTCAAAGCGCACCGATCACAATTCTGGATACCGCAGGCTGCGAAATAACAATCAGGCGTCGCGGCAAGGAAACGAAAATCAAAAAAGAAGTCATTGACCGGCTCGTCTGGAAAACCGACACAATCGATTACTCATCGTACAAGTGTGAAGAAGAAGCCAAAGAGGTCGTGAAATTCAGTGATACACCGGAATACAAGCTAATGGCATTTATCGATAACTGTCCTGAGTTGGAGCAGGAATTTGAGGAAGGTCGGGATGTCGCCTATCTGATCGCTCCTTTGCAGG
>CAZEMW010000369.1:0-329 GCA_964513105.1 uncultured Fibrobacterota bacterium | reverse complement strand
TTATATGGCAGTGCACAGGTCCTTACTCGAAAAGTTTAGAGAAAAGGCAACTCTGGTGCGGTTAACACCGGAGAAACTGGTTGCAGAAATACGGAGTAAGAAGCCCAACTACAAGTATGCATTCGTGGCACGGAAGTACAATGTGTTGGTGCATGAGTTTCAGGGAGATAAGGGCTTAATGGGAAGCCCAATGGGAAATGGCGGTAAATGGGTATGGAAGAAGGAGTTGATCACGCATGCCGACTATGTACTGCTGGATCTTGAGCGAAAAGAAACGGTATTTCACCCAAAAGCCGTCAAGAAACGAAAGGTCGGGGGAGATAGTGAGT
>CAZEMW010000368.1:0-4629 GCA_964513105.1 uncultured Fibrobacterota bacterium | reverse complement strand
ATATCCATATCCACCGTATCGTCCTGCTGAATGAAATGCAGCCGTATGGACGTTGCCCCCAGCGGTCGGGCTGGAACGCGCGAAAGCGATACCGTGACATCCGGACGGTACGCCCGAAATACCCTTGCCGAATCAATGAGTCGTACCGTCCAACTGTTTTCCGGCCAGCTAATACGGGATTCGAGATGACTCAGTATTTCATCATTGAAGTCGGAAACGCGGAAGGCATGTGCCACGGTCTTCACCACGATTCTTTTATGTGCAAGTACCCGCAGCCCGAGCCCACGAGACTGCAAATTGTATGATAAAAGGTCCCTCGTATCTACATGGCGGGAGTATCCCGGGGGCGCCGATTCACCGACTACGAGACGACCGACATCGTTTCCACGCTCCATTTCTGTGAGAAGATCCCCAAGACGAATTTCGGGACCGGTCACTCGAACGGTATCCCGGAACTCCAGTACCGGCCCTTGCTCGGAGAAACCGGGCATCGACACGATCAGTGCCTGTCCGATAGCGCACACGCTCCGGAACTCCGAAACAGCAGACTTCAATCTAAGTAGTGCCTGTCCGAAAACTCCCGAAGATGGACACCGAGTCCCGGTAGAACCGGGAAGGTGCCCTTTTTCGGCCCCAATCGACGGGTTCATCTCAATTCCGCTCGATGAACGGGGTGTTTTCGGATAGTTACTGAAAAACGGCTTCTTCATTATCTCTTCAGATTGTTCGTGGTCTGAAGCATCTCTTCAGAAACCTGGATAGATTTCGATACGATCTCAAACGCACGCTGCGCGGTAATCATGTTGACCATCTCGTCTACGATCTGCACGTTCGATGATTCCACAAATCCCTGCATTATCGTGCCGGTCCCGTCCTCGCCCGGAATCCCGAACATCGGATCGCCGGATGCATCGCTGGGAAGGTACATGTTGTTTCCGATGGAACGAAGTCCGCCGGGATTGATGAAACGAGCCAGTTCAATCTGGCCGATTTCCGTCGCGACATCCTCACCCGGAAGAAGAACACTCACCATTCCGTTGCCGTCGACGGTAAATTCCTGGGCACCGATCGGAACCGTTATGTCGGGGAAAAGACGAAAGCCGCGGGAGGTCACCACCGATCCGTTTGCATCCAGCTTGAACTGCCCGTCTCGAGAGTAGCCGATTGTGCCGTCGGGAAGCTGCACCTGAAAAAAACCTTCACCTCCAACGGCGAGATCCATCGGATTGTCGGTGCCGTTAAGTGATCCCTGTGAGAAAATCTTGTACGATGCCGCCGACCGGACTCCGAGACCTACTTCAATCCCCGCCGGCGCCATCTCTCCCTCGGGATTCCGCACCCCGGGTCTTCGAATGGTTTGATAAAAGAGATCCTGAAATTCCATTTTGGATCGTTTGAAGCCGTTGGTATTCACATTCGAGAGATTGTTGGCAATGGTGTCCATGTACAGCTGTTGCGCTTCCATGCCGGTTGCCGCGGTATACATTGAGCGAATCATCTTTGTTTTCTCCCGGTACTCAGACTGACGATTATGCGTTAACTCGTGGAATGTCCCTGACAGACTTTTCAAGAGACTCATTTTGCGAAGTCATTGCTCGCTGATTTGCTTCAAACTGACGATGTGTCGCGATCATTTCGACCATGTTTCGAATTGGGTTGGCGTTCGAGGCTTCCAGGAAGCCTTGGCGAACCGTGAAACCGACCGCCTTTGAAGGCTCATATTCGGGCTTCTCGGGACGGAAATACCCATTGCCTTCACGGATGAGTGCGTATGGTTTCTCGAAATCCGATATCCGAAGTGTTCCAACCCGTTTGTCTTCCTGCATGACATCACCTTCTTCAGTGACGAGCACGTCGGCGGTGCGGTCGAGGCGGATATAGCCGTCGGATCCCATGATTTTGGCGCCGGAAGCATTCACCAGATGCCCGTCGGGGTCGAGGGAAAAGTTTCCGTTGCGGGTATATCTGACCCCCTGTGGAGTCATGATGGTGAAGAACCCGGTACCCCGAATTGTGAGATCGAGTTTGCCCTCGGTCTTCTTCATCGGTCCTTCGGAAAAATCGATATATCGCTCATCGTCACGTATTTCCCGGTTGGCGAAAGGCAGTCTTTCGTCGTTGGCCAGGTACTTCTCGTACGCTTTTATGAACAGCCCGCTTTGCTTGTACCCGGTGGTATTCACATTGGCCAGATTATGTGCAATCTGATCCTGTTTCTGCATCATGGTGGTCATTCCCTGAACGGCCAGGTGGATGCCTTGTAGCATTGTGTTCCTCCGGAATAGAATTCGGTGCGTTGTATCTGAGGGGGGTAGCGATTCTCGTGCCGACTTTAGCCGACTGGTATAACATGCTGATTAAGAAAGAATTACAAGAATCGCTCCGGCAGATGGGAGAGCCAATGGGGGAAAGTTTCGTCCGGGCGGGGGGAAATTAATTCCTTTTGAGTGAACTGTCGGCGGCGTTGAATAGACGGTGCCCTTCAGGCAAGATCAGGCTTCGACATGAAAGTTTTGCTGAACGCTTGAAGATTGTGCAGTATTGGCTTACCAAAAGAGCAGGGGCATCCGGTGCGATACCTTGAGTCCCGCCCTGGCGGGATACGTTATGATCTTGCAATAGCTTACGCAGAATGCCGTGTGTCGGCTGCGAAACCTGGGTCAGGGCTCGCGCCGTAAACGAGATCCGACACCGGCTTCGAACGATTCGGGGCTCAGATCCAAACGCCCAGTTCCCGGAGTCGTTTGCTCGCAGCTTCGCCCCAGCCTCGATTGGCGGCGGGACTGGCGGGGCTGGGATGAAGGATGTCGGCGATTTCAATACCGGGTATATCGGCACAGACGCGGGAGGCGCACTTGCCCGCAAACTTCCCTACGCCGATCACCCATTTGACGCGGAGCGTAGTCGCGGTATCCTTGAGCGCACGATCACAAGCAGTGTACAGTTTTTCGATTTCTTCACCCGAGATTTTGTCCGGCGTTCGGTTTCTTCCGGATTCCTCCATAAAAACGAGCGGACAGTAGTTTGCGACAAAATGATCTTTGAAAAATGTTTCGGGACTGCCGAATCGCTCCCTGAACAATCCCCACAGGCGTCGCCCGCTTACTTCGGACCGGGAGCAATCGAAACCGTGCACCGGCCGCTTCGGGTGCTCGGGTACGGGGCGGTCAACTTGTCCGGTAATGCCCAGCCACTCCTGCACAAGTTGGATCTCCCCAAACGGTATGCCACACTGAGCCATTCCCCAGGGACCGGGATTCATACCAATGAACAAGACGCGCTTGTGCGAACGTCCGTAGCGCCGCAGATATTGTTCGTGCGGTTGCCATGCATACGACAGCGGATTGTATACGTGCGATATTGGTGACGAAAACGATAGCGCGTCTACCGCCGTGTTCAGTTTTCCGGCAATTTCTACCATCATGTCTGCAGTTCTACTCATCAACTATATCCCTGTAATCGGCGCAGAATTCTTTTCTTCCACAATCGGTACAATAACTCCCCATCCAAACGGTGTCGAATAATTCGACTACCGGCTCCACAAGACCAGGATCGTCGGAGAGGATCCCGCCCTCGATATTTCTTCGGCGCTCACTCTTTGCTCCCAAACCGGCACCGGTAATATTCGCGCTACCCAGATACGCGCGAACGCCGTCGACAACAACGCACTTAAAATGCATCCGAGGACACAGCATCCGCTCAAGCCCTTCGATAAGGCTCGGATATCGGTCAAAATCCTCTCGAAACGCCTCCCCCGGCTCCTTGGCGTGAATCAATCGAACCGCAATACCGCTATCGATAAGCTCCGAAAGAACACCAAGGAAAGGAACCATGTTGCCGACAGCATGATGATGAACGTACATGTCTTTAAGGTCGGAAGTGGCGATCCAGAGGTATTGTCGGGTCGAGGGTATCAAATCGCAAATGACCCCTTCGTACAACTCCCGGTTTTTCAAAAATTGTGTCGACATCTCTTTCTCCACCACCATTTTCACTCCACACCAGTACCCATCGGAATCGGATTCGGACTCGGTGTCGGACTCGGAAAACTGTCGATTTGGGTCCTGAACTCCAGGGATACCGAATCCGACACCAAGTCCGACACCGATTCCGACACCAAGTCCGAGTCCGAGTCCGAATGCGATTGGATTATATGACTGATGAAGCCGGATTTTTTCCAACGTGTTGTTTGTCTATTGAGCGGATTGTGATTGGCCACTGCGGGGCGAAGTCCAATCTTCCGGCATTGTCGGCCTGGTTGGGAATGAGGTGTTCGTTTTTTCCCGATGCGAACACCTCGTAGATTCCGGAGTGAGTATCTTATTTTGCTCTTACGAACTTTTGTCGGAAGATTCGGCCGTCCATGTGTACGGTACAGAAGTACATTCCCGAAGTAGTGGGAAACTGCATGCGGTACTGTCCCGACGTGCCGTGGATGCGGTGCTCCCGGGCAAGAAGGTTTCCGCGGGCGTCATGCAGACGAATTTCAACCGCTCCCCCTCGAGAAGTAGCGTAATGCAGGACGGGAGCGGCTCCTCTATTCGACGAAACCTGTATTCCCGACTCCACCGTTGGACTGCCGTGCGAACCGGCGGTGTTGTCTCGTGGTATAACCAGACTGTCCCAGGC
>CAZEMW010000367.1:0-4647 GCA_964513105.1 uncultured Fibrobacterota bacterium | reverse complement strand
GCTCGGGTGATTGCACCGTCGGTTTTGTCGCACCCCGGTGTCATCTCGAGTTCCGCCCCAAGGGCATTGAGAATGGAACGTCGCTCTTCGCTCACGCAGGAAGGCATTGTCAGCTTGATCCGATACCCCATGGCCGCGGCAACCATGGCCATGCCGATACCGGTGTTGCCGGATGTCGGCTCCAGGATTGTTTTGTCCGGGGTCAGAGCACCGCTTTTGACCGCATCCGTAATCATACGGTACGCAGGACGGTCCTTCACCGATCCCCCCGGGTTGGATCCTTCAAGCTTGGTCAGTATACGTACCCCGGTCGAATCAGCATCCCACAACCTGCGTATCTCGGCCAAGGGCGTATTACCGATAGATTCCAAAACGCTCATGTCGTCCCCAACAGTACCCCTGATTCAGGAGGGTTTTCGAAAAACAACACAGTACCACAACACCTGTGAAGCATTAAGATACGATTCGCCGGAAAAAATGGCGACACCAATTTGAGGAACTAGTTTCTCATTTGAAAGACACGCTATGATGCGGACATGGGGAACGCTCGATGTACCCCAGACCTCCAGCCCAGGTTTCGCAGCCGACTCACGGCATTCTGCGCAAGCTGTTGCACGATCTTGCCCGGCAAAAATGCTCAAGGTATCTCCCCGGATACCCCTGCGCTTTTTGTAAGGCAATCTCGCACAACATCTTACGCATACTGCTCTCTCTCCCTCGACTCCGCTCGGGACAGCGCCTCGACTCCGCTCGGTACGGCGTCTCTCGACCGCGAAACCTGGGCTAGCCTTCCACCACAAAAACCGTACCGGGATACCGCTGCTTCCAGTCTCTCCAGCTGGTTCTCTCCAGTCCGGAGATTTCAGGCAGAAAACTGTCTCTTAGCGGACCGGCGATCCCCACCAGACCACTTCCTTCGTCTCGATCCATCGGAAACCAGAGTGTTTCAGTCTCTTTGTCCATGAGCACGAATAGCGACCTGTCGAGATCCTCCCCATAGGTCCAGCCACTTGGGGTTATTCTCAAGATTGTGTCGTTGTGTATTCGGCTGTAAACTACAGCCAACCCGAACAGCGGTCAGTAGGATACCGCGGCATAGGTGACCGTCTCTCCCTCGAATGTCTCATTGAACACTTCGTGTTGCACAAGAGTGTTTACACCGTAAGCTCGTGGTGTCTCATCGACTACCACACCGAAAATCTCCCGATCGTCGCTGTCTCGCGGATAGCCCTGATCGTTGTCGGTGAGTTCCACAGGATTATCGACCGACGGAATAGACCCCACGCCGATACCAAAATTGAAGAACTCAGGGTTCATATCGTACTCCTCGACCGCATGAGTTATGTCCCACTCCCGGCCGGTTCTATCGGTGATTGTAATTCGCCCATTTTTCTCTTGCACGGTGGTTGAGTCGGTTTCGCTTGTGCAGGCAAACAACACAAGAAACACCCACAAAATCTCGAATGCCCGGCTCATACGCGTATAAGTCGTCATGTTCAGCCTCCCAAGACAGGCGGCACTATTACCAAAGTGTGTAAGCCTGTCCGATACGAATTGAAGACAACACCAATTCCCAATTTCAATCGGGAATCTGCCCGTTCTCGAGCCGAAATCGCACGTTCATCTTCCGGAAGCTTGTTCAGGACTCGATGAACGTGGGGTTTTCGGACAGGCACGGGTTAACGCTTTCACTATTTCCCAAGTGAACAAACTCACGCAATATCTGGTCCAAACGAAGCGTTGATTGGGTGGTGACATCCGGTGAGACACCAGGAATATCCTCTTAAGTAAGATATGATCGGCCAATGTGTAGGGAAGAAACCTGCGGGTCGGATGTCGATCCTGGGTCTCGGAAACGATTTATCCGACAACCTGCATTGTTCTATTTTTCACAAACACCACAATAATGTCGGTCATCATACCGGATACCCGAACGGTTAGTGTGGTGTCCGGCAATTGGCGTGAATTCAGGCGAGGCGATTTTCGTTCCCATTGAGGCGTGAGGAGGACGAATACTGGAAGTATTCAACCGACGAGCAACGAAAATGGGGGCGAAAAGCGCCCCGTATTATTTCGTGGCAACCGTCGGTCGCCACACTAGCTAGAGGCCCCGTCGGTAGTCGGCAGTGTGCTGCGGAATGGTCGTATGCACCTACAATTCGCGAATGAATCGAATACCGAGGATGTTTCGACGAATGAGCAACGCAACCGGCTTTTTCAAACACCGGAAAACGGGCCGCCGATTGTCGAGGGGGGACATCAGGGGGGAAATACTATTGAAAGGAATGGATAATGTCTGATCATCTGGTTCGTATCATCTCCGAGTCCGGCACCATTCGTGGTCTGGCGTGTGACACGACCGATCTGGTCGAATACGCCCGAAAGCAACATGAGACCGATCCCACGGCAACGGTTGCTCTGGGACGGGCTCTCACCGGCGGCATTCTTCTGGGTGCCCTTCAGAAGATCGGCCATCGGGTGAATCTGAAATTCGAAGGGAACGGTCCGTTGGGCAAAATCGTGGTTGAAGCGGATGCCCGGGGGAATGTTCGTGGCTATACCGGAGAGCCACATGTGGCGGTGCCCCCGGCCGGCGATCGCTTTGATGTAGCTTCGGCGATTGGCCGTGCGGGTCTGCTCACGGTCACCAAGGATATAGGTATGCGGGAGCCGTATCGAAGCACGGTTCATCTGATCTCGGGAGAGATTGGTGAAGATCTGGCCTATTATTTCGTGGAGTCGGAACAGATACCCTCTGCAGTGGGCCTGGGAGCTCAGCTCGCACCCGACGGAAGCGTTGCGGTAGCGGGAGGTTTTCTGATACAAGCGATTCCGCCTGGAGATCAGGGAAACGTAGAGTCAATAACAACCAGGATCTCCGCCCTTGCGCCCTATACGAACATTTTGCGGGAAGGCGTATCTCCGGAAGGTGCGTTGGCCGGGATGTTTGCCGAAGTTCCCTTTGAGCGACTCGAGACGGTTCCTCTGAAATATCAGTGCCCTTGCAGTCGCGAGCGTTTCGAGCGGGCACTGGTGACGCTGGGTCCCGACGAGCTCTCGGATATGGCCGAGAAGATGGGAGAAATCGAAACCGTGTGCGAATTCTGCCACGAGAAGTACCTTTTCGGGAAAAATGATTTGCTTAGAATAGCCGAAGCAGCATGTGGATCGTAGCCTCCTTCTTGCCGGGATTCACTGATCTCCCGACTCAATCTTTCAAGAAGTTGCGTTAGAAATGGGCGGCGTTTGTGCGCCGACGGGCCAATGAGATATTTTTCTCCTCCTCCCACTAGACGAAATCCTCTATAGGAGCTGTGTTCATGCAGGATAAAAAAGACGACAACTTCTTTGATGAAACCAAACACGACGAAGCTTCCGATCAGGATCTGATGAACATGATCGAAAAGCACGACGCGCCCAAAAATGTTGAGGTCAAGCCGGGACAGAAAGCCTCCGGCCCCGTCGTGAATGTTGGTAGCGAATATGTTTTTGTCGATATAGGTGCCAAGAATGAGGCCATGATCTCTTTGGCTGAAATGAAAGACAAAGAAGGCAACGTCACAGTAAAGCCCGGTGATGTCGTCGAGGCATACGTCGTATCGGTGGAAAACGACGAAATCACTATGAGCAAATCGCTGTCTTCTCGAAAGGCCGGGGTTTCCGACATCATAGATGCAATGAAATCCAAGGTTCCGGTGCAGGGAAAAATCACCGGTATCAACAAAGGTGGATTCAATGTCAATGTGATGGGGCAACGAGCGTTTTGTCCGGTGTCGCATATCGATGTGAAATATGTTGAGGATCCTAATGTGTACCTGGCCAAGACACTCGATTTCATTATTGAGCGGGTGAGCGAGGGCGGACGCAATATCGTGCTTTCCCGATTACCGCTTCTCGAGGAAGATCTTCAGAAGAAACTCGATGAGATTGCCGAGTCGGCGAAAGAGAAAAAGGTTTTCAAGGGTAAAATCACCAAGATCGCCGATTTCGGACTTTTTGTCGATGTCGAAGGTATCGAGGGTCTTGTACATATTTCCGAGGTTTCGTGGGAGCGAGCGGAGAAGCTGGCGGAGTCGTTTCAGCCCGGGCAGGAGGTGGATGTAGTCGTGCTTAAGGTGGAGAAACGAGACCGGGTCAAAAACTCAAAGGTGTCACTTTCCATGAAGCAGGTTTACGACGATCCGTGGACGAAGGTTGCCGACACCTTTTCGGTCGGTGATTCGGTACAGGGTACGATCACTCGCCTGACCAATTTTGGTGCATTCGTGCAACTGATTCCCGGAGTCGAAGGGCTGATCCACATATCCGAGATGAGCTGGGCCGGACGAGTTCGGCATCCGTCGGATGTGGTCTCCGAACGTGACACGGTTCGGGTCACCATAATCGGGATTGATCAGGAGAAGCATTCGATCTCCTGCTCGCTGAAAGACAAGTCCGAGGATCCCTGGAACACGGTCCCGGAGAAATTCCCGGTCGGAGCAACGGTTAAGGGAACGGTCGCGTCCCAGACCCGCTACGGATTTTTTGTCGATCTCACCGACGGTGTCACCGGGCTGCTGGTTCACCAGAATATCGCCTCGGACAAAAAGGGCGAGGTGAAAGTGGGTGAAGAGGTCGAGGTCACAATTCAGTCGCTCGATCTCGAGC
>CAZEMW010000366.1:3685-4658 GCA_964513105.1 uncultured Fibrobacterota bacterium | reverse complement strand
CATCAGCATCCTTCAGTTTTTTTGTTGCATTGCCGCACCCGACGACCGCGGGGATACCGAGTTCACGACTGACAATGGCGGCATGTGAGGTCCTCCCGCCGTGATCGGTGATTATGCCGGCCGCACGTTTCATGATGGGAACCCAGTCGGGGTCGGTCATGCCGGTGACCAGTATTCCGCCATCCTGAAAGTCATCGATCTGTTCCGCGCTCTTGATCACCTGCGGCGTTCCCGTAGCAATGCTTTCACCGATCGCCGTTCCGGTCACCAGGGTTTCGCCCTTCTCCTTGAGTTTGTAGGTTTTGAATGATGAGACACTTCTTTGCGACTGCACCGTTTCCGGGCGCGCCTGCACGATATACACCTCACCGCTCCGACCGTCTTTTGCCCACTCCATGTCCATGGGTTTCTCGTAATGCTCTTCGATAGTGGCGGCCCATCGTGCCAACTGCAATATTTCCTCGTCGTTGAGCACCAGTGAATCGCGCTCTTCCCTCGATGTATCCACGTTGCGGATTGTTGCGTTCCCGTCCTTGCTGTACACCATTTTTTTCGCTTTGTCACCCACGGTCTTTCCAATGATCGGTGAGTATTTCTCTTCTCTGAGCAGGGGTTTGAACACCACATACTCGTCGGGCGTGACGGTGCCCTGCACGACGTTTTCGCCAAGGCCCCAGGCGGCATTGATCACCACCACATTGGGAAATCCCGTATCGGTATCGATCGAGAACATCACCCCCGAGCCGGCCTGATCGGAACGAACCATTTTCTGCACCCCGACCGACAACGCCACTTTCATGTGGTCGAACCCCTTTTCGGTACGGTAACTGATTGCTCTGTTCGTAAAGAGAGACGCGTAACACCTTCTGCAGGCATCCAGCACATCATCCCCACCGCGAATATTCAGGAATGTTTCCTGTTGTCCCGCAAAGCTCGCATCCGGGAGATCTTCGGCGGTTGCGCTGCTTCGAAC
>CAZEMW010000366.1:0-3675 GCA_964513105.1 uncultured Fibrobacterota bacterium | reverse complement strand
CACAGGCGCGTATATTCATCATGTATTTCCTATCCGATTTTCTCCGGAAACTCACCATTCAGAAACAGCCTTCGGATTGCTTTGCCGACTTTCTCCAACGATTTCTTTTCGTTCTTCAGATCATCGATCAGAGAGGAGATTTTCTCCTTTATGTCGTTTTCCTGCACGAATTCCCGATAGGCATCGGCAGTGGTCGCGAACCCATTTGGTATGCGAACGCCCTTGTTTTTCAAATCCCGAATCATCTCGCCCAGAGAGGAGTTCTTTCCTCCGACAATCGAAGTGTCGTCCGTGCTCAGCGTCTCAAACCACCGTACGTATTTGGATTCTCCAGCCATTCTTTCCTCCGGTTATTTGCTTTTGATCGAGAACTCTTTTTTTTCTCTTGCCTCGAAACGGTGTTCGTGTCCACATACCTGAATGGTAATGGCATTTCCCCATCCCTCGAGCACCTCGACATGTACTTTGGTGTGGTTAATTGTCAGGTAGACCCAGCGGCTCCGATACCGTAGCCTGAATGTCATTTCGTCGACCGCATTCGGAAGGCGCGGGTTGAGGATGAGCACGTCGTCACGCACTTCCATACCGGCATAGCACCGCTGCAGCATATCAACCGTTCCCGCCATTGCGCCAAGATGAATTCCTTCAGGCGTGGTGCCGCCCTGGACGTCTCGGATATCACTTTGGAGGGCGGTTTCAAAAATGTCCCAGGAGCCGGCCCGATCGAACCGGGACAGAACCCACGAATACACGATCCTGCTCAAGGTCGAACCGTGCGAGGTCCGTGCGCCGTAGTATTCAAGGGTGCGCGGGATCAGATCGGAGGTGTACTCATACCCCATTCGTCGAAGCATTCCCGCGATTTCTTCGGCGGAAAACAGGTAGAACAGCATGAGAACATCAGCCTGTTTGCCTGCTTTATAGCGGTTCACCGAATCGTTTTCCGCTTCCAGAACCCGGTCCAGCCGAATATTGTTCCCGTATGTGCTTCGATATTTCTCCCAATCCAGTTCCAGCAGTTCATCGTACCCGTCAAACTGAGCGATAACCCCGTTTTCAAGAAACGGCATATACATTTTCCGGCTGATCCGGTCCCATCGGTCCAACGCCTCACGCGTGATACCGAGATCCGAACAGATTTCGGCACAGCGCTGTTCATCGAGTATGTCCAGGACTTCACGAGCCCGACTCAGAACCCATGCGGCAGTCATGTTGGTGTATGCGTTGTTGTTGATTCCCGGCGTATCCTTCCCCGGATAGCTGGTGTGATATTCATCGGGACCGACAACGCGACGGATCTCAAAGCGCCCCGTATTCGGGTTGTACTCGGCTTTGGACGCCCAGAACTGTGCGATGGAGAGAATCAGTTCGGCGCCGTAGAAGTACAGAAATTCACGATCGTCGGTAATCTGAAAGTACTGCCACACGGAATAGACAATTGCCGCATTGACATGCCGCTGCAGGTGAGTGTTGTCGGGGACCCATCGACCGGATTGCGGATTGAGGTGAATCACCTGGCTCTCTTCCCTGCCGTCGCTACCACTCTGCCATGGAAACATCGCTCCCTCATACCCCGTTTCACGAGCCGCCCGTCGTGATCGGTCCAATCTGCGGTACCGATACATCAGAAGCGCACGGGTTAACTCGGGAATGCGATAGGTGTAAAACGGAAGAATGAAAAGTTCGTCCCACATAATGTGTCCCCGATAGGCCTCTCCGTGCCATCCGCGCGGGGGCACACCGGTATCGCGATCAGTAGAGTTCATACAGGCGGTCTGGAGGAGATGGAATATGTGCAGTCGTACGATTTTCTGCGCATTCCCATCGTTTCCGAGCCGTATGTCGCATCGCTCCCACAGTTCTTTCCATGCCGACACCTGGCAGTTCAAGAGATGTTCGAAAGACGGCGCGTGTTCCACATTCTCCGACGCGGTGGTAACGGGATCGGCTATTGCGGGGTCGCGTGAAGTGTATACGGAAATGATTTTTTCGATTCGAACCGTTTGTTGACGGCTGCAGGGAATGATCAGTTTCTGCCCAATATAGCTTTCATTTTCAATCGATTCCCGTTCGACCGCGGCAGGCTCCCGACCGTGAAAGACTCTGGTGCGTATCGCCTGAGCCATGTGGATATCGGACTGACGGGTCTTCACCGCCAGCACTACGGCATCCTCGGCTACACGGTCGGTCGCGAGCGGTTCAATATGAACACCATTGAGTTCCCGATACCGTGCCACCCCGCTGTTCTCGATACCGCCGTCGACCGCCGAAACGACCTCAACCAGCCCGTCCCAGTTCTCCAGTCGGATATTCCACTCAATGGCGGCAAAATGACGATGCCTCATGTGGACCATTTTTCTGGAGACAAGGGATGTTTCGCGCCCCTGGGAATCTTTGTAACGGCTTTCCCGAATCAGAACACCCTTTTCCATATCGAGTTCCTGGCGGTAGTCCGGAAGGTGGACTTTTTCGGGAATGTACCACTCCTGCTCGCCGTGAGGACGCATTTTGAGCACCTGCCAATTCGGCCAGTTGACCAGCGCTTCATTCTCAATAACCTCACCCTTCACATTCGATTTCGCACGATCGTAACCGGCGGCAAGGTAGGTCCCGGGATAGTGAACTTCACCGGCATCCGTACTCTCATGCGCTCCCCGCGTTGCGAAATACCCGTTTCCCAGCGCACAAAGCGCTTCTCTCAGCGGTTCCTGCTCTTTTTTGAATCCTTCATATACTAAGGAATACTCGTTTTTCTCAGCCATAGCCATCCTCGCCAAAGGTTATATCGAGGTGACTACCCACGCAAATCGTGTTCCAGGACCGGGATCTTCTCGAAGACTCGAAGAAAGGCCTGGCGAAGACTACCGGATTGCTAAAGCCGAACCCCCGTCCCTGGACCATTGATAATACAACCTGAATGCTGTATATTGTTCTGAGATGAATGACTGGATTCTTGATAGGATTTCAGGCAGCCATCACATTATGGTTAAGGAAGGGAGACGAGCAATACCTGTTCCTGTACATGGAAAAACGGATCTTCCCAAAGGACTAACCAACGCGATTATGAAACAAGCGGGATTGAAGGACAAATAGGATGGAATTTCCAGCAAAGCTTACAAAATCAGACGGTTGTTATGTTGTTTCCTTTCCAGATTTCCCAAATATCAATACCTTCGGGGAAACGAAGCAAGAAGCACTGCAGATGGCTTCCGAAGCCCTCAATGCTTGCTTTGAGACCGATTTTGAGAGAGGGTTTTTCCTTCCTGAGCCGAAAGCACACAAGGGTAAGAATGCGTACCCAATAAAAGTTCTTCCCCACATCGAGATCGCATATACTATAAGAAAATTGCGGAACGGCGAATCGCAGGAGGCCATTGCCGGCAAGCTCGGCATATCCTATCAAGCATATCAAAAATTAGAGAATCCCAGGAAGTGCAACCCGACCATAAAAACATTGGAGAAAATCGGGAATACATTGGGAAAGGAATTGGTTGTTTCTTTTCGTTGATGAGAGTTCGGCAATCATACCGGATTGTGGAACTGTCGTTTCAGTTTCCCTGAAAAAAGTAGACTTCAGAGCCGGGGGGGATAATCTGAGATCCGCCAGTCATTTTGCAGACTATCGGTCCGCCGGACATTTGTATGCAATGAAAAGAAACTCAATACTTTCGAAAT
>CAZEMW010000365.1:0-4672 GCA_964513105.1 uncultured Fibrobacterota bacterium | reverse complement strand
GACCCCCGCCGAATCCCCGTCGAAAATCAGAACCACGCGCCCGGCAAAACGACGAAGCATATGCCCATGATCAACGGTAAGCGCCGTTCCCGAGGTGGCTATACAGTTTTCTATTCCATGATAATGCAATGAGATTAGATCCATGTACCCTTCTACCACCAGTACCTGGTTACGTTCCTTAATCGAGGCCCGTGCCCGATCCAGGCCGTACAGCACTCTACTCTTGTGGTAGACAGGATTTTCCGGAGAATTGAGGTATTTAGGCTGCGAATCGGGAGTCATTCCCCGCCCCCCGAACGCTATTGTTCTCCCGGAAACATCTCTGATGGGGAAAATGATGCGGTCACGAAATCGATCGTAGGGCCTCTGCCCTTCCGATTTGCCGACAGCCAGCCCCGCTGCCGTCAGAAGATCGTAGCTTATCCCATGCTGTTGAGCAAAATCCACCAAATCCGTCCATCCCGGGGGAGCATACCCCAAATGAAAGTCTCGAACCGCTTCAGCCGAGAGTCCGCGTCCCTTGAAATAGTCGATAGCTTTTTTGCTTCGACGCATCTGGGAGTAGAAGAAGTTGTCGGCAAGCTTGTTAACCCTGTACAGGTCGGCTTTGCCGGGGCCCTGTGCCTCGTCCCGATGAGTAGAACGCTCCTGAAGCTCCACCCCGGCCTCTTCCGCCGCGATTCTCAGAGCATCCGCAAACCCCACTCCCTCAATTTCCATAAGAAAGGCAAAGACATCCCCCCCCTTCCCACATCCGAAACAATGGAAAATCCCTTTTTCCGAATGGACCAGAAATGAAGGCGTCTTCTCTTTGTGAAAGGGACAAAGCCCTTTCATATTTCGCCCCGACTGTTTCAGAGCTACATACCGTCCAACGATATCGGCGATATCGAGACGAGAACGGATTTCCTCTTTTGCATTCTCATCCGCATACATACTTCGACAAATCTCCTCGAAGACACCTTTTCTCTCTACTCAAGACGCGTGCACAATATCACCGAACACCTTCAGTCGAGACTGAACGCCGGGATGCCGGATTCAGTGAATAAAAACCGGCATCCCGGCGCCGAATTCGAACCGACAAAACCCAAATATACCTCTGTTCCCCGAAACGGGTAGGCAATGACGTATTTTGGTTCGATGCAAACAACTATCGGCCACGTATGGGTCCCCGGGATACTTCCGAAGCGAGTTTTTGCGCCCGACGACAGTTCCGGGACTCTCAATGACGGGAGGACATTATGGTCTACGGCGATACGGTAGCCGTCAAAACAAAAGGTTACTCCGAAAGTATCGACATTACGGATTCAGTTTCCGAAATCGTTAAAAAATCTCAAATAAAAAACGGAATAGTCCTCGTTTCCGTGATCGGATCCACGGCATCGGTGAGCACAATTGAATACGAACCCGCGCTGGTTGCAGATATGAAAGATCACCTTGAACGAATTGCTTCGAGAAAAGAGCCGACTCGGCACGGAAACACCTGGGGAGACGACAACGGTTTCTCGCATATCAGAGCGACCGTAATGGGGCCCTCACTGGTCGTTCCGCTGTCGGCGGACAAGCTGGTCCTGGGCACCTGGCAGCAAATCGTGATAATCGACCACGACAACCGCCCCAGAGACAGGAAAATATTTGTCCAGGTCATGGGTGAGTAACAAAGGACCGTGGGTGCGGGTGCTCACGCGGGCATTCATTCTGCGCCCGCCGTACCGGCGCCGAGGCTCCGGACGAACCGCCGTCGGCACCAAACCGCCGGTCGGCCCGAGCTTGCGATAGAATACGCTGAAGGCGCAAATGCTCCAGGAGGCGCCGATTGGCGGATATGATATCTCCGATAAGACCGAGAACAATAGATTGAAAGCCCATAAAAGCGAATACGGCGAGGAGAATGAGCGACTGGATATGTCCACCGCCTCCGTCGAGAAAAAAGAAGTACAAAAATCGCGTACCCAGGAGAAATGCACCGAGAAGAAACAGACTGCCGATTCCCGCGAAAAACCGTAAGGGATAATACATGAGATAGGCTCGGAGAATCGTCGCGGTTGAACGAAGGATGTAGTCGGGGATGCTTCGAAAGAGTCGAGACGGTCTCTGCGGAGGATTTATCGTTACCGATACGTTGTGAACACGAAGTTTCTTCACCCCGGCAACCATGAGGGTTTCCATAGTATAGGAGAAAGAACCGTGTAAGAAAATCGCTTCCAGAGCATCTCGGTTGAATGCCCGGAACCCACTTGCCGCATCACGAACGTTGGTTCCGGACAGAAGGCGCACAACGGCCGTCCCGAAACGCTCCAGGGCCATTTTCAACGGAGAAAATGGAGGATGTCGGTATGAAAGACGGTCGCCGATTACCATATCGGCCGTCCCATGTAATATCGGGGTTACCAGGTCACCGATTGAAGAAGAAGGGTATTGCATGTCGGCATCGGTGTTGACCAGGATATCCACATCGCGCTCGAGTGCCGCATTGACCCCGGCAAGAAACGTATCGCCCAGGCCGGAATGGCGTGGTAGAGCAATAACCGCATCGGCTCCTCCTTTGGCGGCGGCCTCTACCGTTCCATCGGTTGACCCGTCGTCCACCACAATGACATCAATTGAATCGATACCTTCAATACGCCCGGGAAGTGAAGCGAGTGTACGGGCGATCCATTCTCGCTCGTTCCAGCAGGGTATCTGTATCGCTAGTCTCATACACACCGATTCTAAGGGGTTTACTATGCGGTTTCCGGGAATTATTATATACTGGAGAATGATTTCGATACATAGCCTGTTTACGCTCCTCGATATTCTACAATTAACCGGGAACTCAACGCAACATGCGGTCTAATACCCTTCGAAATACCCGATATGGCCTTCTGCGTGCGACCCTTCCGTTTCTTCTGGTTGCCTGCTCGATCTCTGCTCAGACTATGGAAGTGACCGGCTTGACCGGTACGGCCAAAATCCAGCGAGCCGGCCGAAAATCATGGGAAACACTGGAATCGGGGGACGATGTCCGCGACAACGACATAGTCGAAACGTTCTTTCAGACGCAGCTCATGCTGGAATACGGAGACAATCTCGTTATCGTAGGATCCAACTCCAAAGCTCTCATGAACCTTTCGAAAGATCGCGGGGATCCAAAGGTTCATTTCAGAACCACGTTATTCTCCGGCGGAGTGTTTGCCAAGCCCATATACAACACGACCGCAGCGGTGTTCACGTCGCACGGAGTCGCGGAACTTGACAGTGGGTCTATTTCGGCCGTGGTGGACCCCAAATCCGGGTTTACGGGGTTTCAGGTTCTCGGCGGTTCGGCTCAAGTTCGCAATGTCGCGCAACAGGAAGGTCGAAAGCTGTCCGCCGGACAGACGACTGTGGTTCGCCCCGGGAAGAAACCCACGACGGCCCTATACATAACCGAAAAACACGTAAATGTTCTGAAGAGTTTTTTCGGCCATTCGCACATAGAACACGAAATGAAAATATCGAACATCAATCCCACCCAGGGCGGCACAACCACCAAGCGTCTCAGTGTGTCGAAAGATGTTCTCAACACAAAAGCGAAACAACCGGCTGAGAACTGGGGCAAATACAAACCTCTGTTTGACATGAACTTGATCTATGATGTCATACTCGAAGAGCAAATTAAAGACGGCCGGCGGTACGCGCGGATTACCCGGCCACGAATAATCTTCGAGGAGAATCAGGGTGTTCTGGCTCTGAACGCTTCCTTTGCCTCCGCCAACGGTCAAATGTATCCGCGAATCGGCCTCAGGCCGTCGATACGGTTTCTGTTTTTCGATATCGGTTTGGATATCGCTCTGGCTCGTGATTATCAGGAATCCATGTCGATACAGTTCGGATCCCCTTCCGCAATTCTTGACAAGATAGATCACCTGACTATCGGGTTGCCCGAAAAAAACAGATATGTCAGCCTGGGTTCTATCGAGAACTACACTCTTGGCGACGGACTGATGGTTGATCGTTTCTCAAACGCCGACCCGTATTCGGTATACAAAACAAGAGGCATAACGGGACGGTTCGCATGGGGCGTACTCGACCTCCAGGGCTTCATCGCCGATGCCGCATCCTTTGATATTGGTGGCGGCATGCTGTCCCTTCAGGGAGCGGTGCATACCTTGGGACTGGGGTATTACTACGATCTTGATCAGACCGCCGCCCCGGCCTCCTCGGAGAGCCCGCGTTTTGTCGAAATGCCTTCTGTATCCGAAATGCCCGACGATTCAGTTTCCGTGGAACCAAGCAATGTGCATGCGTATGAAGTTTTCATAAATGGTGAGATTTACAACAACCTGCAGCTTCGGGTTCTCGCTTCAGTTTCCTTTGCGCAGAAACTTTTTGCGGGTAGAAACGACGGAATGGCGGCGAAACCCCATTTTTCAGTCGAATGGCGCCGATTCCGAATCGGAGGCGGTATGACGGTCGGAACCGGCCGACTTCTCACCTCTCAGTTTCATCCCTTTTACATGACGAACAGACGACGATACGTACCGTCAGACTCAACCGGACCGATAATCACGCAGAATGGCCTTCTGTCCGGCGAACGAAGTGCTCCCGGAGTTTTTGTGGATTTCGGTGTCGCCCTTTTTCAGGGGACGGCCCTCGATTTCGGTCTCAGCCACGATTTCGGCACACAGTTCCCCTTCGAACAGTTTGAGGA
>CAZEMW010000364.1:0-4674 GCA_964513105.1 uncultured Fibrobacterota bacterium | reverse complement strand
GCACGAGCACGAGCACGAGCACGAGCACGAGCACGAGCACACTGTCTTGCTCGGCAGTAAGTCCGTTTTACAGGACTGAAGCCGTACTGCGCCGGGGCTCCTTGGTGTCAATCGCAAAATCCCTGAAACGGGCACCAACCCGATTGGAATCGAGACCCGGCGATCCTTTCACGGGTGGCTGGACAGACACCCGTTTATCCGTCAGGGAGCCTTACAATATAAAATTGGGATGACTTGTTCTATTCGGGAATGAGCTTTTCGGGTTGAACAATGGAGCTTCTCTCACCAATCCGGCAGATCACATGATCTTTTGGGCATTGTCTTGCGCTAAAAAAATGCAGCAAGGCAAGTCTCATTGCAAAATATTTGCAATGAGACTGCAAAAACTTTGCAATTGAACTCATTTCATTGTATATTTGATGGAAGCCTGGAGTAGGGGGCCGGTCCTGAAGGCCGGTGGATGCATAACAGGCTTTCCGCACCGAAGTGCACGCCGTCACCGGCTGGGGGAGGAAAAACCCTGTTCAAGATATCAATAATGCCCGGCTATTCGGTGCCGGTCGACCAATCGTCGTGAGGTAAAGGCAACAGAGGTAAGATCGTGTCTGCCGAATGGGTATGTGCAATATAATGTCGCCCTGGGGAGCATTCCCACATGAAAGATCAATATGTACCTCGTGAATCCGAGGCTTTTGTCCGGCGGATTGTGCATTCGTTTCCATCGGTTGCTTTGACCGGAATGCGCCAGGCCGGCAAATCTACGCTCCTGCGTCACACCTTTCCGGATTTCACCTATGTGACCTTCGATGACCCCCTGCAACAGCAGGAAGCTTTGGAAGATCCCGCATTATTTCTTCAGAAGTGCCCCGAACCCGTTATCTTCGATGAAATCCAGTATGTACCGGAGATTACGCGGTTTCTCAAAATGAAAATAGATGAGCAGCGAAACGCCTACGGTCGGTTCATTCTCACCGGTTCACAGCAGTTTACGCTCATAAATCATCTCGGCGATTCACTTGCAGGTCGAATCGGGCTTCTGGAGCTCTATCCTTTTTCAATTCGCGAGAAACTTCGAATCCCCCATTACGCGGAATCTCTCAACCCGCCCCTGGAGGCATACGTGAATGCCTGCCTCCGCGGCTCTTTTCCCGAACCGTCAACTATTTCCGACACGGATCCCCGGATCTGGTACGGATCGTACCTTCGGACCTATATAGAACGGGATGTGCGGAACCTCTATGGAATCGGCAATATTCGAGAATTTCAACGTTTCATGCAGTTACTCGCGATCCGATGTTCCCAGAAGCTCAATATGTCGTCGCTTGCCAATGATGTCGGAGTGGCGACAAACACGATAAAGAACTGGATATCAATTCTTGAGAGTTCCCGGATAATTTTTTTGCTTCCTCCATGGACCAATAATGTCGGCAAGCGAGTAGTGAAATCACCTAAGGTCTACTTTACCGATTGCGGACTTGTCTGTTATCTGAGCGGCATCAGAGATCGGCACTATATTCTGGAAGGTCCTCAGGCGGGTGCTCTGTTCGAGAATTTCGTAATACAGGAGATCGTCAAGACAGTAGCTTTCCAGGGCAATTCGCAGTCACTGTATTATCTTCGAACCCGTGACGGTTTGGAAATTGACCTTCTAATAGAGGATTCCCCCCGGCGCTTGATTCCGGTTGAGATCAAGTTGTCTCAGACGCCTCGTAGCGATATGGCCGCTCCCATACAACGCTGCCGCACGGAGTTTCCTTCACTGAAGCTTGCCGACGGTCACATTGTGTGCTTGAGACCGGAATCTTTGTCACTGGGCGGCGGGGTGATTGCCGAGGATATACGTGGTTTCCTGGACAAGTACGAAAAAGAAAACGATAGGCTCTATTCGTGACCCCGGCGCCGTACTACTCAACTGTAAAATGTTGTTTTTCTTACAAGAAATCTCTTGTAAGTCATTGTTTTTGGGTTACTTCGTGCTCCCTTCACCCCAGCTCCGGACGGCGCGTAATCGGATTCGACGGAGCCTGCAACAGACTTCGATTACGATTACGATTACGAGCACGAGCACGAGCACGTGGGATGAGCACGTGGGATGAGCTTCCCTGGTTGCGGCTATGCCGCGCTAAGAACTCTCGGGTGATACGCCTATCCTTTGACTTCGACGATACCCGGTAGGACTCATGCCCATAACCGCCTTGAACTGTCGCGAGAAAAAGTACAGTTCCCGGTATCCCAGTTTCTCGGCAATCTGACCGGAACACTTCCACCGCCTCATGTCTGTTTGGCGAAACTGAGCAAAGGCACACAAGTGGCCCTTGAGGAATGATACCTGAAGATTGCTTTGTCCGGGTTTTGTGTTTATATTGATATAGGAAACCCTGCAAACCAAAAACTCCGATCTGGGTCAATAAACGGATAATATGAAAAAAGTACTGGACCACCTCTGAATTTGACAAGACCATAGAAATGCCTCTCATGGTCTCTCCGACGCTCGCGCTCCTCCGCGGGTATTCTCGATAGCTGTTTTTTCTGAACACCTAGAACGAGAATCCCATGGGAGGAACATGAGTATTATCTATCTTTTTATCCAATCCTGGAAATACGCGGGTGCAGACCGTCCGAAGCTGATTGTTCACGGTATTCTGCACGTTCTGTCTTTTTGCGGAAGAATCGCTCTGCCCTATGTCTTCGGGCGGATGATTCACGAGTTACAGCACAGTTCTCCGGACGGCGTGGCGGCAATGGTTCGATGGGGTGGGGGCTATCTGGCCCTGTTTCTGGGGGCCGAACTGCTCCACCATACGGGCCGCTATTTTGAGATCTCCACCGCCCTGCGCACGATGCAGCGATTTCTGGATCACATGTATGCCAAGGTAAGTCGACTCCCATTCAAGTGGCATACCGATAACCATACCGGTGATACCGTTGATCGCATAGACCGGGCGGCCGAAGCGCTTGTCGATTTCGGGGTCGTCCACAACGAATACCTCGGACACATTTGTATGTCGGTTGGACCGCTCTGTGCCCTGGCGCTCCTCTCCCCGAAGATAACCGTTTTAACTGTCTGCATGCTGTTGCTCATAGCGCTTGTCGTATGGCGTCTCAGTACTCTGATTTACCCAATCCTCCGGAAACAGAATGAGACTTGGCATGCGTTTTCCGCTCGCCTGTTCGATTACGTGTCGAATATTCGAACCATAATATCTCTTCGCCTTGGAGCAAGGACCCGAGCGGAACTCTCCTCGCTATTCGATGGGACCCGGGAAGAAGAAATGGCGGAGTTCAAACTCAATCAACCTCGTTGTTTTATCTTGAATTTCGGAGTCATACTAACCGAAGTGGTTGTTATTCTCACCTATATTTTTTCCACAAGGGCTCGTGGAGAAACCGTAATGATTGGCGCGGTGGTGACTATTTTTGGGTATTTCAGACAGATATCTCAAGCTTTTTCCGATATTGCGAATTCCTTTTACGACACCTTGCATTGGCGTGCCGCGCTCCAGTCGGTTGCACGAATCGAGTCGGCCGAGGAGTACGGGCCGGTTGGGCATATCTCGGAACAGCATGCGTGGGAAACGGCGACCGTGCTGCATCTGACCCATTCCTTCGGAGAAACACGATCTGCGGTCAAAGACCTTACGCTCACCTTCTCGAGAGGCCAATCGATCGCGCTGGTCGGCCCCAGTGGGTGCGGGAAGAGTACCCTGCTTTCACTCCTGCGAGGGTTGTATCCTCCCGATCGGGGGAAGCTTATTCTGGACTCACACCCAGTATCGTTTGCGCAGATCGCCGGTCGGACAACCCTGATTCCGCAAGATCCGGAGATTTTCAACGATTCCATACGGTTCAATCTGACCTGTGGGATTTCCTGTGACGACGATATCCTGTACGAGGTTATGGATATCGCCTGCTTCACTCCGGTTCTCGAGCGAATGCCCGGTGGGCTCGACACCGACACCAGGGAGCGGGGACTCAATCTTTCAGGTGGAGAAAAACAGCGACTGGCGCTTGCCCGGGGATTGCTTGCGGCGAGATCAAGCTCCGTGCTCCTGCTTGACGAACCCACCAGCAGTGTAGATGAACAGACGGAATCGATCATCTTCAGGAGAATCCTTGCTGCATACCGGGATAAATGTATCATCTGCTCGGTGCATAGACTTCATCTCCTGAAACTTTTTGATCGCGTGATTGCCTTAACCGCTCAGGGTGCGGAGAAGAGCAAACTTCCGTCATCCTCTCGGATTCCCAACGGTCGGTGTGCGCAAGGGTAGCAGTGTCCATAGGAGGGTATTGGAAACGCGCAGGGCGACAGGCAAGGAGTGATTACCAAAAGGAACCCGACTCCAACCCTGTCGCTCCTATTCGATTTCCCGTCGATGCTTCAAGAACGGTCAAGCCGGTGCCCCGCCGGTAGTTTTGAGAGGACACGAGCACTCGCATCAGGGCATTGGCGTGTAGTCTGTGATATCCGGAGTAGGCTGCGCCTCGCTCCCACATGCGATACGGGTAGTATATTCAAAATCCACGGGGAATCACCTCTCTCAAGCCAAAGGAGATGTCAATACATATCATTTGTCAAACTGGAGAAACAATGATCAGAAACATAGAATGGTCGGATATTCATGCGATCACCACGATCTACAACTACTATATCGAAAACACCATCATCACGTT
>CAZEMW010000363.1:1933-4674 GCA_964513105.1 uncultured Fibrobacterota bacterium | reverse complement strand
CGCCTACATGTTCGGGTTACGGACCACGGTAATCTTGCGGACCATGCTTGTACCATCTGCCGTCCGAACGGATATGATATAGGCACCCGGGTTCAATTTTCCCAATGAAACGTATTCCGCTTCATTTGAGATTTTCTCTTCTCCGAAAGCTCTGACTACTCCGCCGCGGGCGTCAAACACTCTGATATTCACAAACCGACCTGCCCCGCCCTCGATTGATATACCACCGGGACGAATCGAGACCCGCGGTACTCGCGATTTGCGGGAATTGTACGATTTGTGCTCCACCACAGAAGTGGGATCACCGTTAATCGGCCGATTCAGCTCCAGACCCTGACGATTATCGGGCGTTGCATCATATTGCGGCCAGACCAGTTCACCAGCCTCTTCTTTCTCGTGATCATTTTTCCTGTAGCTGCCGTATTTCATTGAGTTACAGTCAATCCAGGTCATTATTTTGTTGAAATCCTCCTCGGCCAGACGCGCCCGATGTTCGGGCTCCAGGAGCTTCTTTCCCATGCGCGAATAATGAGCACCGAAATAACCGGGAATAGTGCGCGAACCGCCGACCATATCTTTACCGATGTGACCGTTACCGGATCCGTGGAAATAGAAAAGATATCCCGGTTCTTTCAGGTCGCTTTTGCGGTATCCCGCGATAGAATCATAGACGAGGTACTGAGGTCCCGAAGCATTCTTTTGTCTATGACATCCGATGCAGTTGTTGTTTTCCAGAATTGGTCGGATATGTCTCGGAAAGCTTATCGGTTCCAAGCCAATCGCTTCCGGCTCCGGCCGACTGGGTGCACGTTTCATAGCATTGTTGGTGGTGGGAGCCGGTGTTTGCATTTTGTCCTCATGACATCCGATACAGGACAGGTTCTCCCCGGGATGCACGAACGCATCGGACCGCATTGAATGAACCGCCATTTTGTTCTCATCTAGAAGCTGAAAATAGATCGCTTTCTCAATAGGGGCTTCGCAATATACACTTCCGTCGTCTTCTACCGGAACGATTCCCAAAGACATTCGGGTATTTGCCCCATGCGGGCCTGAATCGGGAGTATTGACGTCACCTGGACATGGGAACAATTGCACGATACGCATCCATTTGATGTCGTATTCCTCGGGCCACGGCATGTCGGCTTCAAACACGTTATTGATGCTTATCGTTGCCCGGTAATGCTCGTCACTGCCGTGACGCTCACCCTGAAAGGTTCTGGTCGGCACGATAGGCGGCGATTCCCGTTGCTCAAGTGGAATTGGGTCGATTGATGAAACGCTGTCGTCAAAAGCCCAAAGCAACTGAGTATTACCGAAACGGTCCAAAAGATACAGGTTGTGCTTGATTGGATGGTCTTTGCTATCTTCATGCACATGTATGTCTCCGTCCTTTTCGCGGGAGTACCGATATTGTGATACCCTTGGATCGTAGGAGCAGATGAAATAATCTTCGCTCAGTGGGTATGCGGTTCCCCAGACAAAGGAATTATTGGGTCCTTCCGACTCGGGAAACGGATCCAACGGATTCAACCGCTTCACCTGGCTCATAATGCCGTCGTCGGCAACGGACGGATCAATAATGACCAGCGACCCGAATGCGCGGCCATGATGTGGTGCGGCGGTAGCGACGTATTTCACCGAAGAGGGAATCGAACGGATATTCATTTCCATCCAGGGTCGACTGCCGCGACCGGCATTCGGCCGTTGGTACCATGGGACATCGACATCCAGAGTATGATACGGATGAGGATAATTCCCGTGTGGCGCCCGAGGATCGGTGCCGTCGGGGCCACAGATCCAGATATGATGAGCGATATCTGAATCACGGTCAACGTAGTCCCATCGACAGTAAACGATCTTTCCATCATTGTTGATACTTGGGTGCCACTCATTAGTCTCGTGGTAGCTTATGGGAATCAGGTCGGTACCGTCACTTCTGCATCCGTACATGCAAAAGGTCGGTTTCGTGTGACACCGCCCGCTGCCGCCCCGCCGAAGCGACACGAAAACCAACCGCTCGTCGCCCGGAAGCCAACATGGATCCCAATCTCCCTCACCTCCGGCTTCGGTGATCTGTCGCAGGTCGGATCCGTCTCTATTCACGGTAAACAGATTAAGATCATAGGAAAATGCGATCTTGTTCCCGTCGAATGAGATGTCGGGTTGGATTGCGCAGTCACCGAGTTTCTCGCCCTGCCATTTCCCGTTTTCAGCGACCGAGTTTTCAAGGACGTCGACAACCGACGGATTGTCACTCCAGGGGTTGAGAAGGTAACAAATCCTCGCGGGAGAGAGATCCCGACATCTAAGGTACTGCAATACCATATGGCTTCGCTCTTTCGCCCGCGGAACGTAAAAGCGGTTGAACAGCAGCGTATCGGCAGTCAGGAGGGGATTTTTAAATGCAACGTTTCTCTGAAGATCGCGGACCTCGCGATATTTGGCCCGACGGTCGTCTTCGTTGGTCATGCCCTGCGCTTGGGACTGTATGGAAGCCAGATCGTCGGAATATGCACTCAGCCCCCCAACACCCTTACTCGAAAGATCGGCAATCAACGCCTCGGTTCGACGGATAACGACATCCAGGGGATCCGAATCTTCGGGGAGTACATATGCCTGAAGATCGTAGGTTTCGTTTACCAGTCTCTGATGATAACCATTTTCGAGCTTTGTGTACCGATCAAGCTGGAATTCGAGATGAAGGTATTCATTCTCCCAGCTTTCATGAACTTTGTCGG
>CAZEMW010000363.1:0-1923 GCA_964513105.1 uncultured Fibrobacterota bacterium | reverse complement strand
GTGATGTCTGCGTTCAGCAATGATGAGCTCACGGCCAACAGGCTGCAAACGAGCAAAATACCAGAGGGTCTCCTCATGTTTCGGCTCCCGGTAAAAAATAGAGATTCGCGGCACATTCGAGCATTCGCCCGGAGAAAAACATTGAGAAGCTCTCCGAGTCCAACCCAAGTTTCTGTCATTCTGCGTAAGCTGCTGCACGATCTTGACCTATCCCGCCGGGCGGGACTCAAGGTATCACACCGGATACCCCTGCGCTTTTTGTAAGCCAATCTCGGACGATCTCTTACGCATACTGCTCTCTCCCTCCCTCGACTCCGCTCGGGACGGCGCCTCGACTCCGAAACTTGGGCTACTCCTCGAACGCCTTACTGGAAGCAATCTAGCAGATTATGCAACGCATTGCGGCTCACAACCTTTGACGACCGGTTCAAAAAGCGTGACTGTAAATACAGAACGGACGGAGGCCGGTCAATCGACCGACCTCCGTCCGCAATGAGAAGTCTTCGCCTGTTTTCTCAGAGCACGCTCATCTCAACAACCCGCCTATGGTGTAATCGACTCGGCGCGAATGCCGCCTAACCGGACAAAACAAGGGGCCACTTGAGCTACTCCGGCACGGAAGAGGAAGCGTGTGCGCTTCAGCGCCCGTAGGTGTGTAGTTAACGGATATCAAATGGGACTTCCTTTGCAAGATCCATCAGCGTTGATTTCGCCTCCTCAACCCTTTCGGCCTCTCCCTCCAGTGCCAACCATACCGAACCTTCCGCCCCTCCTACTCCGCCGGCGGCAACCAATCGTGCAGACAAGTGGAATAACATTTCTATAGCCTCGATTTCGGTGACGATCTCTCCGGAAACAGGAAACATCCTCGGACCGGTTGCATCGGGAGCGTTTAGAAGATCGGCGATTGAAGCCGGGTCTTCGGCAACCCTTTTCTCAAGCCCCGCCGGCAAAATGAGTTTTACTCTCTTGCCGACGACCGCCTGTATTGCGGATGCTATTGTGCCGCCCCGTGGATGGCCGATCAGGATGCCTGCTTTTTTCCGACTTGGATCGACACAGTTCGCACCTTTCAAGATGACATCGCCGGAAGAGAGATCGCCGGCAACGTCAAATATAGTCTTCCCCTTTCGCCATACCCCCTTCTCAATAACCACGTCACCGGGAAACGCGGATTCGTCCGGCAGCCGTCCGGATTCGGTCGTTTTTGACGCTGGAGGCAGCGCCAGGCCCCGGAAAAAGCGTGACCGACGAAATCCCTCACCCTGCCCAATTGACCCGAGAAGTTCTTCGGCAACATACCCGTTTGTCGAGCCTGCAATAATGACAATCGTCCCGGATTTCAGGGCTTTTTTGATATTTACCTGTTCAGGAAGCGCTTTCGCGATAAGCCTTTTCCCGGCCGCCGGTGTCAAGAGTGTTTGAAACATCATTTCTCATATCCTTCGCTCTATGGTGAAAACCCGCCTATCCGGAAGAACACGCACGCTCCGGTACCAGAAAATACGATCTTTCCCAACCTGCCGCTAAACCAAGTTTCGCAGCCGACACACGGCATTCTGCGTAAGCTATTGCACGATCTGAACGGAAATCGGAAAAACGGGTCTCGCTGTCGAAGGCTCATTATCCGCACGGTCGAAACGCGGTTTTCGCCACCTGGGGGGACGGAGCGGCGACACGGCTCACCGGGGGACGGAGCTGCGAAACAGCTCACCGGGGAACGGAGCTGCGAAACGACTCGCCGGGGGACGGAGCTGCGACACGGCGCTCCGGGGGACGGACCGGCGAAACGGCTCACCGGGGGACGGAGCTGCGACACAGCTCACCGGGGGACGGAGCTGCGACACAGCTCACCGGGGGACGGAGCTGCGAAACGGCTCACCTGGGGGGACGGAGCTGCGAAACGACTCACTGTTCGCTCGT
>CAZEMW010000362.1:3266-4675 GCA_964513105.1 uncultured Fibrobacterota bacterium | reverse complement strand
AACCCACGGAAAGAACTATGCAAGGACTAATCGGCAAAAAAATTGGGATGACCAGATTCTTCGATTCGGAATCGGGGCAAGCCATACCGGTTACGGTGATCCAGGCCGGCCCGAATGTCGTCCACCAGCTGAAAACAAACCAGCGCGACGGATATGATGCAGTGCAGCTTGGTTTTGGATTGTGCACGGAAAGCAAAGTGTCGAAGCCGCTGTCGGGACATTTCAAGAAGCACGGATCGGAACCGACCAGAATCGTCAAGGAATTCAAGCTGGACAAAGAAAATGGTGAAGTGAAGGAAGGCGAGAAGGTTGGGGTCGAAGTTTTTGAAGGGGTTCGGTTTGTCGACGTAACCGGCACAACCAAAGGGCGTGGATACGCCGGAACCATTAAGAAATATCACTTCGGCCGTGGTCGGGAAACCCATGGTAACAAAAACCACCGGGAGCGTGGATCTCTTGGTGCCGGTACCTATCCCGGAAGAGTGTTCCCGGGACTTAAAATGGCCGGTCAGATGGGAGCCTGCAGAGTAACGACTCGTGGTCTGGAAGTAGTGGGGATTGACAAGGAAGCCGGTCTTATTTATATAAAAGGCGCGGTTCCCGGGGCCGGTAGCGGTACCGTTTTCCTGAGAAAGAACAACAAAAAAGGCTAGGTAATTAATCCTTGGCGGGAAATCAGGTCATGAAAGCAAAAGTTTTTACACTGGATGGAAGTACGACGGGTGAGATGGATCTCCCGGCCGAGGTGTTCGGGGCGGAGGTAAACGAGTCCCTGATGCATGAAGTGGTCGTATCCTATCTCGGTAACCGTCGGCAGGGAACAGCCAAAGCGAAGGGCCGCTCCGAAGTGAGTGGTGGAGGGCGTAAGCCTTTCCGTCAGAAGGGTACGGGCCGAGCACGAGCCGGCTCAAATACATCTCCCTTGTGGGTTCGTGGGGGTAAGGCTTTCGGGCCTTCTCCGCGCGACTACGAGCGAACCGTCCCGAAAAAGAAACGCAAAGCGGCATTGCGCAGTGCTTTGAGCTCACGCGCACAGAATGAGCGTATTGCGGTGGTTGACGGACTGGCATTGACCGAGCCGAAAACCAGGACGGTGGCTTCTTTCTTCAAGGGACTTCCTGAAGACGTGCGGGGAAGAACATTGCTGATTATCGAAAGCGACAACAGGAACGCATATCTATCTAGTCGCAATCTGAAAGACGTTGAGGTCAGATCGATAACCGATATCAACACCTATGATGTTCTCAGCAGCGAGACGATCATATTCGGGGCAAAAGAGTTGGTCGATAAACTGAAAGAGGTCTTTGCATCGTGAGTAAGCACCACTCGATTATCCGGGCGCCGTTGATTACGGAGAAGAACACCATTCTGCGTACCAATGAGAACAAGTACGCGTTTGAGGTTGTTCG